>SYEV01000050.1 GCA_005800655.1 Bacteroidota bacterium | reverse complement strand
TACAAACCTATAATCTGAGTTTCCTCACCACGCATTAAATCATCCGCACTACAAACACCTGTAACTAATATTATTGGCGCGCCATTTTGTTGATACCTACATTCAAAACCAGTTGTTCCTGCTACAGAAAAAGGTAAATTTTCATAGGGCATATTGATCATTCCAATGGAAGAGATGGCCATTCCTGAAATTACTAAGGGTAATGTTGCAATGTCAATTTCAAGGCCATGATGTATTTCACTAATTTGGCTTTGAATGTATTGCAAATAATAATCAAAACGGCGCTCCGAATTATCGTCGTTTTGACTTAGCCAATGATTGTGGTAAAATAATATACCTTTTTCAGAATTTGTTTCTGCAATCACATCAGCCTTCAAATTAGTTAACCTTAATCGGAAGCTAGTGGTACCCCAATCACAACATAAAATATAATCTGCTTGCATATGACTAGCAATCTACTTTTAATTTAAGACATATTGTATATAGCGAAACAGTATTATTTAGCCAATAATAAAATAGGCGTTGTAATGCCATTTAAATCATACACCATTTTACCATTTCTGATGGTTGCTTGACATTCGAATTTCTTGGTCCCTGTCTCCTTATGGCCTATACGATCAAAAAATCCAAAATTTCCTTCACGAATTCCTAGGATAGCTACATCAGCAACCGAACCCACCGATAAATTTCCTAACTCCTCTCTTTTAATTGATTGTGCAGGTGCCCATGTGCTTGCTTTAATAATTGCAGGTACATCCATACCCATCGTCATAAAAATAGACATCACATTTAGCATATCCTTCATTGCATTATTCATACTTCCTGTATGCAAATCCGTACTAATTGTATTTGGATAAAACCCAGCTTTAATTGCAGGTAATGCTTGATCAAATGCAAAACTTGCACCACCAAAACCGACATCAAAAACAATACCTCTTGCTTGTGCATTCTTGATGAATGGTTTTAATTGTCGCGTTTTAAAGTCAACAATTGGATCTCTTCTTTGTAATTCAGTAAAAGTGTGCGTATAAATATCCCCTGGCCTTAAATGCTTAAAAAATAATTCCTCTATGGATAAGGGAGCATGAGAGTCATCTCCTCCAAAATCAACAATCACAGGAATATCACCTGCTAATTTACCTGCAGTAACTGCATTGTCTACTGGCGTCCATTCTGCATTTTCAAAATGTGCCACTTTAAATCCTACAATATCTTTTTTATTTTGTTTGGCAACATGTGCTGCCATTTTAGGATCCATATCTCTTGCATCTTGCTCATAAGCACCTCCGCGCATACCCTCACCTACAATATTTAAAAATGATAACACCCTTGTTTGAGAAACATCGATTACATTTTTCTTGAATACTGGGAAGTTTTTCCAGCCAGCGCCACCGCAATCCACAATGGTGGTAACTCCTACCCTAAAAGTATAGCCATCCGGCATTAATGCACCATTGCCATCACTTAAATAACGATCAGGTTGCGTTCCTGCAAAAACGTGTCCATGAATATCAATCAAACCTGGTGCTACAATTAAACCTTTTGCATTGATTACTTGCGCAGCACCTGTTGTATTTATGTTTTTTGCAACACTTGCAATTTTACCATCTTGAATGGCAATATCCATCACTTCATTGATGCCATTTTTGGGGTCAATCACCAAACCCCCTTTTATAACAATACTATACGATTGCGCATTTGCGTTATAAAAAAATGTGATTAAACACAAAATTGAAATAAATACTTTTTTCATAATTTATTTTTTTAAAGATTAAGCTTTTGCTAATAATAATTCTTCCCTTACGCGCTTTGCTACAATTTTCTCTTCCCCTTCTTGTAACATAAATACCGTGATATTTATTCCATTACCATTTGCCATGACTTCAATGGAAGGACTTCCATTTCTTAATTTTAACATTAAGTCCTTATTGGTTGTTTTTACTTTAGATTCATCCCACTTAATAAAAAGAAGTGGCGTATGATTCGCAATTGGAGGAACTGAAACTTCTGTTGTTACCCCTTCAATTGAATTAACAAAGGTAACAATAGTATCGATTTTTGATTCCCACATTTTCCACTCTGCATCGTGGTCTTGATTAATGTATTTTTCAAGTGCCACATACATGCCTAATATTTCCTCTTTATTCACTTTCATTCCTCGACCTATATTTCCACCACGCGGAGGCCCACTTAAACGCGCTGCAGCAATCAATTCCTTTTTTCCCATTAATATTCCTGCACTTTGCGGGCCACACATTGCTTTCCCCCCCGACACACATACTAAATCAAATCCAAGATCATTGTACTTCCATAAATTGGAAACTGGTGGCACATCTGCAGCCATATCAATCATCGTAGGAATTTTATGTTTTTTTGCAATAGCCACCCATTCCTCATGTTGAATTTTCCCCATCGGCGCATAAGTATTTAAAAACCACATCATGGCTGTTTTTTCATTGATCGCTTTTTCCAACTCTTGCACCGTTTCAATTTCAACAATAATGGCACCTGTATTAGTTAAAGCATGCACATATCCAATATTATGCCCTTTTTGTACAATTACTTCGGACTTCATACCTGTTACATCAGGCAGTTGTGCCACTTTTTTCATGTCCATCCCTGTTAATACGCCAGCAGTTCCTAACACCAATGCACTCCAACATCCTGCAGTAACTGTGGCTGCCTCTGCATGACATAATTCGGCAATCTTTTCGCCTACTTTATCTTGCACCTCATCTAACATGGCAAATTTCTTTGCCCCTTGTTTAATTGTCTCTACAACCTCATCATGCATTAATGATGCAGTCATCGCGGTGTAAGTACCCGCAGCATTTACAAATGTCCGAATGCCCAACTCTTTTAATATATCTCTTTTAGCAGCCGGCGTTTTCGCGAATGTTTTAATTGGTATTAATCCTGCAGTAACACCTGTCCCAATAGGTATCATGCTTGCGTATTTTAATAAGTCTCTCCTTTTCATATTTATAATTTTATAGTAATTTAATGAAAAAAGGATTTAGTTGTTACTAAACCCTTTTTTTTACGATTGCAAAACCCCTCTTCCCTAAAAGATCTTATAACTAATTTTGTTGTCCTGTTGTATGTTGTCAAAGAAAGTGGACGATTTAGTTGTAGAGGGTTTCGTTGTTTAAATGTAGGATTTTTTCTTTTAAAAATAGTTGTTTTCGTCTTTTTAGGGACTGTTGTTTAATG
>SYEV01000049.1 GCA_005800655.1 Bacteroidota bacterium | reverse complement strand
AGGCTTATTTTATATTAATTAAATATTATTTCAGCTTTTGTAAAACCAAGGCATTAATGCCATAGTCAGCAGACCCATATTTAAGACCAATTTTTAATCCGATATAGCCAGTGCAAGAAAAAACATATCCAACAGTTCCAGATGAAGGCATATATGCTGTAGTCAGTTGACCGTAATCCGCAAATACTACATTATTAGTGGCTAATTTTGCAGAACCAGTAGCTGGATCAACACTAATTACCAATGGACTTTTTAAGTCGCCATAAGCTGGGTTGGGCCATACTTTTGACAAATTAATTTGATTTGCTCCAGGGCCATCCATAACTTCTACAATATCTCCAACGGACCAATCGGCCCAGTCATCTTGCTTTACAGTATATTTTCCAGTCATTCCGCCTGTAAAAGGGCAAACTACATATGCAGTCCATCTAAAACAAGTATTATAATTTGAACTTGCCTCTAAAGCTTGAAGTGTATTTGAAACATCAAAGGTTTTATTGTCAGAGGTAACTACTTGATTGTATATAGTGTAAAATTGTCCAGGTGCAAATAGTGCTGCAGGCGTTTGACCCATTGCTGTGGCAATTTCGGCACCAGTAACAGATAATTCTGTTGTACCACTTATTGGCACCGTCTTAATCAATTTCCAAGTTTTAGGATCTGCATTGGATGACTTAACAACAAATAATTTTACTTCTTTGATTGTAACGCCATTATTGTAAGCATCTACTTTTACACTTACTTTCGATGTATTGATAGCAGCGAAATTTAAGTTCAAATTAACAGTTGAATTAAGCGTTATATAGGCACCCTTCCCAAAATTTTTAATATCGGTAAAAGGATTTATCGTACTCAGATTTTCTTTCTCACAAGAAGAAGCAATCAAAGTAAAAGCAATTCCAATTAATAAATTATTTAATATTTTTTTCATTATAGGTTATTTTTATTTGATGAAATTATCAGGGTTACTATCCCAAAATGCTTTACTAACTGCAGTTCCTAAAGATCTTTGCTTAGGCGCGTTCAAATTTCTACCAACATAATCCTGTGGGTACTGAAATAATCGTATAAATAGCCCTGGATTAGTAGCGAAAACAGTTGGCTGCATATTTTTGGGATATCCTGTTAATCTGTAATTATTGTAAGCTTCCCAACCATTTCCCCATAAAGCGAGATAGTATTCTTTCATAATCACTGCTAATTTGTCTTCATTTGTAGCGGCGGCATCATATTGTGCACCCACAAGACTAACGTAATTATCTATACTCGCAGTCGTGGGAGCAAAAGTAGTTGAAACAGATACACCGACTTTAGCGGCAAAACCAGTCACTTTTGCTATCGAAGCCTTAAGCGCAGCAGTTAAAAATGTTTTTGCTTGAGTTGCTCCTCCAGGAATAATACCCACAATTGCGGCTTCAGCATGAACAAAATAAGTAAACTCTGAGTTCCATATTGGTAAAATACCAGCACCTTTTCCACCCATTTCTAATTTAACCCCAGCTGCTTGATTTACATCTATTTCTCCACCAGCAGGATATACACCCCAAGTTGTCTTAAATTGACCATCAGGAGGTGTACCCCCGTTATCGCCATGATCACGACCCCAATAGCCAGCACCTACATAACAATAGGGCATTTCATCATTGTAATTCGGAGGTCTTTGTGCATTAGTGCTGCAAAATAAAGTAATGTCATTTACATTCGCACTGTTTGTATTTTGTCTATAAAAATAGTAGCGTTGTCTTGGGTCAAGTGTTGCTCCTCTGGGATTAACTGCGGTAACTGCCCCAGTTTTTTCAGCAACAACTGCCCACATGAACCAATCCCCCAAATATTCACCAGCACCATTTGGCCCGTAATTACCTGCATAATCAGGATGACGAGAATCAGGTGAGGTTATAGTTGTACCATATTTAAAATTTAAATCACCATCCACTGATTTGATTAAATCACCGGTGGCAATTAATGCTGCAATTTTTGCATGTGAGCTTGGATCAACTTTGCGTGTTTGCATGAGTAATTTTAACTTCATTGTATTAGAAGCTGTTATCCATTTAGCAGTGCTTCCCTGATAAAAAATATCATTAGCAGGGGCAGCACCTGCATTCTTAAAATCTTTGATAGCATCATCATATAAAAGTATTGCTTGTTCATAAATTTTAGCACCTGCATCTGTTTTTGGATTTGGATTTGCAACACCTAAAACAGCCTCAGAATAAGGAATATCTCCAAAAGCGTCTACTAAGAGAGTAATTGTATACGCCTTCATAAATTTTGCCATACCTGATGCAGTATATCTTTTTTGCGCCTGTGCCAAAGGAATCAAGGCGTTCGCATTTTTCAAAATAGAGGTATAGCCTGTGTTCCACAAACCATTGAAAGAACTTGGGGTGTATGCATTTGAGTAAGTTGGACCATACCAAGTTTGTTGTCTAGTTAATTGACCGCCTGTATTCGAAGCATCATCAAATAAATACGAAAAACTTAGTTGTACCGTATTAAGTAATAGGTCAACGTCAGCAGTATTTAACGAAGGTGAGTTTGGATTGTCTAAAAGACTATCTAATTGTTTGGTACATGCTACTGATGAAGTAAGTAACGTAGTAACAAGTATAATTTTTATAAATTTCATAAATTTTTAATTTTTTTTTTAAGTTGATATTAAAAAGTTACTCTTAAACTTAAACCCATTCTTCGAGCAGAGGGTCCATTAATAAATTCAAGACCTCTACCGCTACTAACCCCTAAACTACTTACTTCTGGATCGAAGTTTACGTATTTGGGGAAATTAGGTGCATAATAAAATAAGTTACTTCCATTTGCACTCACAGTTAAGCTTCCAAATGGCGTTTTTGTTAAAAGTTTTTCGGGTAGAGAATAGCTCAGGGATACATCGCTTATTCTGAATACAGTTGCATCAAAGATACCAGATTCATTAGGACCAAACATATTGTTAAAATAAGCTTGTGTAGCACTTATTTGTTGATTATTTATAGACCCATCTACTTTCACACCGGGCAATATATAAGGAGCAGCTCTGTCAAATTCTGTATCCTTTGTAACACCTCGAGCTAATAATGCCCTTGTTGTTCCTGAATAAATATCTCCTCCATCCGTATAATTTACTTGGATTCTGAAACTAAATCCTTTATAGGTTAAATTAGATATACCAGTAAGTCGATAATTTTCATTAGGATCTCCAACAACAATAAGATCATCAGTGTACATATAATCGCCACCAGAGTTAACAATACGAACTCCGTTTGAATCCCTCTTAAAGCCAAGAGCTTTAATAACTCCCATTGGCATTCCATTAATGGCATAGTTACCAGGATCGCCATATCCTGCATAATTAATTTCTTTTAATTCTTTTGGTATATTCGAAACCATGGATCTGTTTCTTGTCCAGTTGGCGGTTACTTCCCAAAGCCAATCTTTATTTCTGATTATTTTATAAGCAATTTGAATTTCGAAACCTTTATTATTTACATCCCCCGCATTAATTTGTTGGGCTGTAAAACCTGTAGATGGATCTAACAAACTTGTAAGTATTTGATCTTGGGCAATTCGACTATAATAATGTAAATCAAGTGATAATCTACTTTGAAATAATTTAGATTCAATACCAAATTCTGACTCCTTCAGTAATTCGGCTTTTAAATCGGAATTCGGTAAAAAATTTCTAATACTATTCGAATTTAAAATGGTACCTGCTACAGTTTGAAAACGTCGAGTGGAAAGATCCAAAGCAGCTCTTGTATTATAGGGACCTGGGAATCTAGCTGAAGTTGCATAAGAAGCAGATAATTTTAAATAATTTATATTCTTTTTGTTTTGCAAGAACGTGAAAGCCTCCGTTGGGATAAAGGATACGTTTGCACTTGGATATAGAATACTTCTGTTTGCAGCTTCTAAAGTTGAAGACCAAGAATTTCTAGCAGAAAGTGAAAGGTATAAGTATTTTTTATAATCAAATACGCCTTGCCCATAAGCAGCTAATGTTTGTTGTTTTGATTGATAATCCATATCACCGCCGCCCTCATTTACAATATCATGAGTTACAAAGTTGGAATGGTCTAATAAACCAAACACCAATTGCTCCTCACTCTTCACCCCAAATTGTCTAAACAAGACCTCCTTTGAAACGACACCGCCCAAAAAATCAAAATTGATATCATTAGTAATTGCAATACTTGTGTAAGATAAATTTATTTCATGGTTCAATGTGGAGTTAAATGCAGTAGACGTTCTTAAGAAACCGCGAGGATAATAAGAGCCCCCTTTATTTTGTGCATACATCTGATCATTCGTATAATTATCAAAGCCATAAGTATAAGATAGAAATAAATCTTTTCGGATGTCATACTTAGCCCTAACACTACCTATTGTTCTAGATGTTTTATCCGAATTAAAAGCATTATGTAAAGTCCAGGTAGGATTTTGCATCCCATTATTGGCTCTATAGTAAACATGGGAACGATCTATAGGGTTTTCCCATGGTAACCCAATTAAATCTACAGCCGTTGGAGTGTACATCACATCTCCATATAAAGAAGGTGCGGAAGAACCACTTCCACCGGAAGGTGAAGTAGGTGGTGAACTAACATCGGTACTAGAATTATTTAAACTACCTGAGATAGTAATTTTATTGGTCAATTTTGCAGTACCCCCCATTCCTATGTTACTTTTTATAACGCCATTGCCAGTCACAAAACCTTTATCGTCCGTATAACCAAAATTCACATTGTAACTTACATTTTTTCCAGAAGCCCCTTTAAAATTGACAGAAGTGTTTTTAGTGCTACCATCACGAAAAAAACGAGGTACACTATTATAAAATTTATATGGATAGGAAACATTATTCTTAAACTCCGGAAAAGCAGCATATAAAGCGGCCCTATTGTAAGGATGGCTTACTAAAGTAGGAGGATCTGTGAATTTAGCACCCCAGTTGCTGTAAAAAGCCAATCCTAAACTTAAATCAAAGCCGCCTCCATAGGAAGTATTGTATTCCGGAAGATTTGCAAACTGGTTAACAGAGTATGTTTGTGCAACAGTGACTTCTGATTTACCTTTTATTGCTCCTGATGATTGATTTTTTGTAGTCACCAGAATTACACCATTGGATCCGCCCTCACCATATAATACAGTAGCACTTAATCCTTTCAATACATCAATTGATTCAATATTATTGACATCTAAATCTAAAAATCTACTAGGTGCATTGTTACCATATACAAAACTTGTTTGTTGATTAGTACCGCCATCAATTGGCACACCGTCCAATACCCATAATGGTTGGGCATTACCACTAATTGTAGACAACCCACGAATGATTACATTGGTACCAGATCCCGCCAAACCACTTGTATTTAAAATATTTACGCCCGGGGCCTTTCCGTTTAATATACGAGCAACATCAATCTCAGGCTTTAATTCAATATCTCTTTTTCCAATGGATGATACTGCGTATCCTAATGCTTTCTTTTCCTTTTTAATACCTAATGCAGTTACAACCACTTCAGTTAATTCTTCTCTCAAAGCTTTAAGGCTGAAATTAGTAGTTGATCCTGCAGCTGCTTGTTTAGATTCAAAACCAACGCTAGTAACAGTGATGATACTACCTGCTTTAACGCTAATTCGATAGATACCAGAAGGATCTGTAATTGATCGGTTATTAGTTTGTGCTTTTTCTGTTACTACAGCGCCTTCAATCGGCACATTTTTGTCATCTGTAACTTTACCAGTAACAGTGATATTTTGCGCGATCGCCGCTTGCAAAGAGAAAAACGCAAAAAACAAACACGATAATAGTTTTTTTCTCATATTGTTGTTTGAATTAATTATTAAAAAAATCATATTCGCCTACAATATAAAAAAAAAATTAAATAATTTAACTATTTAATAACACTATTTATTTTTTGGGGATTAAAAAAATATATTTATATTATAAATTATATTTAAAATATTGATTTTCAATACAATTTACGAAATCATTCATTTCATTAAATTTCGGTAAATACTGAAATATATTTAATCTAGCGATTATCTTTACAGCATGAGTAAGTCAAAATCGGCATTTTTCTGTAATAATTGCGGTTATGAAGCTGCTAAATGGGCCGGAAAATGCCCTGCTTGTAATGAGTGGAACACTTTTACCGAAGAATTGTTTGAAAAAACAAAGGAGACCAATTCAGATTGGGAAGGATACCATACCAACCAAAAAGGGAATCAGGCCATCTCCTTAAATGAAGTAAACAGCCAATCTGAAAAAAGAATTGACAGTTCCGATGTGGAATTGAATAGAGTATTAGGCGGTGGAATTGTTTTGGGCTCCATTATTTTAGTTGCAGGGGAACCCGGCATCGGAAAGAGTACTTTGTTTTTGCAGCAAGGTTTGATGATGAAGGATCAAACCGTTTTATACATCAGTGGGGAAGAAAGCATTCAACAAATAAAAATGCGCGCCGACCGATTGAACTTACAAAATGAAAATTTTTATTTACTTACGGAAACGCATACTGCACAAATTTTTAAAGCAATTAAAAAATTAAAGCCGACAGTGGTGATTGTGGATTCAATTCAGACTTTAGAATCCAACTTGATTGACTCTGCTGCAGGAAGTGTATCTCAAATAAAACAGACCGCTGCAGAATTTCAAAAATTTGCGAAAGAAACTGGTACCCCTGTTTTTTTAATTGGACATATCACCAAGGAAGGATCCATCGCTGGACCCAAAATTTTAGAACATATGGTAGATACTGTTTTACAATTTGAAGGTGATCGCCATTACGCGTATCGCATGTTGCGCACTTTAAAAAACAGATTTGGCGGAACAAGTGAATTAGGTATTTATGAAATGACCAGCGAGGGAATGAAAGTAGTCAATAACCCTTCTGCATTTTTAATTGCACAACGAAATGAATCACTAAGTGGTAGTACTATTGCAGCCTCCATGGAAGGCATGCGCCCTTTATTAATTGAAGTGCAAGCATTGGTTACACAAAGTGTGTATGGTACGCCACAGCGCACTGTGACTGGGTTTGACTTAAGGAGACTTCAACTTTTATTAGCCGTTTTGGAAAAACGCGGCGGCTTTGCGTTTGGCATGAAAGATGTATTTGTCAATATTGCTGGGGGATTAAAAATTGAAGACCCTTCCTTAGATTTAGCCATTATACTTTCCTTACTTTCTTCCTATGAAGATGTGCCATTGCCGCAAGGAATTTGTTTTGCAGGAGAGGTTGGATTGAATGGAGAAATTAGGGCCGTGAATAGAATTCAACAACGTATTGCAGAAGCAGAAAAATTAGGATTCGAAAAAATTTATATTTCCGAGTTTAACAAAAAAGGCATCGAACAAAAAAAACACGGCATTCAAATTATTGCAGTGGAAAGAGTAGATGAAGCCTACCGATTATTTTTTTAGTAGTTGTAGATTCATTTTTAATGCCCCCCATGAACTTCATCAAGTTTCTTATATCCCATGTAAAAAAATACTTGATTGCATTTTTACATTTAGTGTATCCAAAAATTTGTTTGCATTGCGGAAGTACGGATCTAATAAAGTTTCAAGTATTGTGCCCCAATTGTTACGCACAACTGCCCTTCACTGATTTTTTTGAAATTGAAAATAATAACGTCGACAAAATATTTTGGGGAAGACTGCCTTTAGGCCCGAGCGGGGCAGCTTTGTTTTTTACAAAAAACAGTATTGTTCAATTGTTACTTTTTGAATTAAAATACAAACAAAATAAAAGGGCGGGTTGGCTATTAGGTAATATGATTGGCTGGGCTTTGAAAAAAGCAAACCGATTTAATGAAATTGATTGTTTAATCCCAATTCCAGTTCGAAAAATTACGGAAAGGACCAGGGGCTATAATCAGTCCCTAATCATTTGCGAAGGTATCGCACAGGTATTGCCCATACCCATTTTAAATGCAGTGCTATTTAAAAATAAAAAAACAAATACCCAGACACGCAAGGATCGCATTGAACGAGGCCATAATACCGACCACCTTTTTGGTCTAAAAAACACCGACCAAATTCGGAAAAAGTGCCTCCTTTTGGTGGATGACATTATTACCACCGGCGCCACAGTCGAATCAGCAGGCCGATGTTTGCTTCAGGCAAATCCAAGCTCCATTCAATTTGCGGCCGCCGCTTATACCCTATCTTAAACTTTTTTGTTTTATTGTTGTTATATTTATGCAAGAAATAAATTCTTTAACTGAAAAATAGCTACTCATGAAAACCATTTTAAGTATTATACTAATGATGACCACTTTTGTTTTAAACGCACAAAGCATCCATAGCTTTAAAGTTGCTGGCATTGACGGCAAGCAAATCAACCTAGCAGCCTACAAAGGAAAAAAGATATTAATTGTGAATACCGCTTCCAAATGTGGTTACACGCCCCAATATGAATCATTGCAAAAAGTGTATGATCAATACAAAGACAAATTAGTTATTCTTGCATTTCCTTGTAACCAATTCGGTGGACAGGAACCAGGTACTAATGAAGAAATTGTCGCTTTTTGTAAAGCAAATTATGGTGTTAATTTTCCTTTAGCTGATAAAGTTGATGTCAAAGGTGCTAACACAGCACCCATTTACCAATGGCTCACGCAAAAAGCAAAAAATGGCGTTTTGGATGCAAATATTAGCTGGAACTTTAATAAATTTTTGCTGGATGAAAATGGCAAAATGATCGCTTATTTCCCAAGTAATGTTAAACCAGAGAGTGACGCAATAACCGCTTATTTAAAATAAGTACCTACTAGTAATTTTAAGTTGTTTTATAAAGTAAGCGTTATCTTCGTTTCATGTTATTAAGCGAAGTAATTGGCCAGGAAAAATTAAAAAAACAATTGGTGGACATGGTCCAGCAACAAAGGTTGCCCCATGCATTATTGTTGGTGGGTCCTGAAGGATCAGGCGCTTTACCTTTAGCAGTAGCATTTGCACAATACATTGTAAGTATTCCCAGCCAAGCTGCTGCAACTGCCGATTTATTTGGTGCACCCGCCGAGCCAATTGCGCAACCATTTTATACGCCAGAACAAATTGCAGATTTACCAGCTTATCACAGAGCCAGTCAACTAATGCATCCTGATTTACATTTCTCATTTCCAACCATCATAGAAAAGCCAGGACAAAAAAATATCAGTGCTAATTTTATTGAGCAATGGCGTGAATTTATTAACGGCTATCCTTATGGCAATGCGTTTGATTGGCTTCAATTTATTAAAGCTGAAAATAAGCAAGGAAATATTAGTGCAGACGAGTGTAATGAAATCATCAAAAAATTATCATTTAAAAGTTTCGAGAGTGCCTATAAAGTCATGGTTTTATGGATGCCCGAATATTTGGGAAAAGAAGGTAATAAACTTTTAAAATTAATTGAGGAGCCGCCCGACAATACTATTTTTATTTTAGTCGCCGCGTCAGAGGAAAATATTTTACCCACCATTTTAAGTAGGTGCCAATTTGTAAAAGTGCCCAGGCTAACAACCCAGGAAATTGAGTCTGCCTTAATGGGTCGTGCTAAACTAGCCCCTGAAAAAGCAAAACAAGTGGCGATTTTATCGGAAGGTAATTATAGAGAAGCCCTTCATTTAATCCAACATAGTGACCAGGATTACATTAGTATGATTAAGGATTGGCTAAACGCCATATTAAAAATGGGCCCGGTGGCCCAGTTGAAATGGGTGGAAGAGATGAGTAAATTAGGAAGAGAGCAGCAAAAACAGTTTTTAAAGTATTTCAACCACCTGTTAGAACATAGTATTAGGCTAAAAACGATGGGATCCGACCTTCCTTTGGATAGTGATTTAAAGGATTTTGCCCTTAGAATCAACAAAATTGCAGGGGTGAGCCAGATGGAATCCATTGTAAATGAACTAGATAAGTCAGTTTACCATATTGAACGCAATGCAAATGCTAAAATGCTATTTATGGCACTTAGTATCAAGTTGTATCATATCATTCAGAACAAAACCTTAATTTTGACAGAAGCATAACAGGAAAAGTGGATGGATGCGTTGAAGCTATGCGAGGGTATTTTAATTATTAACAGTTTGAATTAACGATATATGGGATGTGGATCATGTGGAACTGGTAAACCAGGCGGTTGCAAAAGCAACGGTGGTTGTAGCACAGGTGGATGTAACCGTTTAAATGTGCATGATTGGTTAAGCGATTTACCTATTGACGATATGAATAGTCAATGTAAGGTGGTTGAAGTTAGTTTTAACCAGGGTAGTCGTAAAGATTTCTTTAAAAATTTAAGTAGCCAAATTTTTGAAAAGGGCGATTATGTCACAGTCGAAGGCGTAAATGGATTTGACTTAGGTGAAGTTAGTTTGACAGGCGAACTGGTAAGGTTGCAACTTAAAAAAAGAGGCATCGAGGAAAACAGCGTTGAAATCAAAAAAATTCTTAGACCAAGTAACGAAAGAGATATTGAAGCTTTTAAGATTAGTAAAAGCAGGGAGGCAGATATACTTGCAAAAAGTCGCGCACATGCAAGGTACTTTAGATTGCAAATGAAATTAAGCGAGGTAGAAATTCAGGCAGATGGTAAAAAAGGAACTTTCTTTTATACCGCCGATGATCGTATTGATTTTAGAGAACTAATTAGAATATTCGCTACTGAGTTTAAAGTAAAAGTGGAGATGCGTCAAATAGGCATCCGACAAGAAGCTGCAAAAGTAGGAGGCATTGGAAGTTGTGGTCGTGAACTTTGTTGTAGTACTTGGTTACATGACTTTAAAAGCGTCAACACCACTGCCGCACGTTATCAAAACTTATCCATTAATCAAACGAAGTTGAGTGGCCAATGTGGTCGCCTTAAATGTTGTTTGAATTTTGAATTAGATACTTACTTGGATGCTTTACAAGCGTTCCCTGATTATGCGGATAATTTGCAAACAGTCATGGGGCAAGCGTTTTTAATTAAAAAAGATATTTTCAAAAATTTAATGTGGTATACTTTGCCTAATAACACAAAGCATTTCCCTTTAACGATTGAAAGAGTGAAGGAAATAAAAGATTTAAACAAACAAGGGATCGCCGTTGAAGAGTTACAAGCGGTGGAAGTTACCAGCGGTAAGCCTAAAGAGGTAGAACCTGACTTCGTAGATGTAGTTGGTCAGATTAGTTTAAAAAGTTTAGAGAAAAATGATCGCCGTCGTCGCGATCAACAAAGATTCAATAATAACGATCGTCGTCCGAATAACGACAGACCGAATAACGACAGACCATACAATGATCGTCCAGGACCTAATCGTCCAGGAGGGCAGGCTGGAAATTCTGCAGGTGGAAGACCGATGAATAATAATCGCCCACCCATGAATCGTCCGAATAATGGACCAAGCACTCCGCCTTCTGCGAATTAAAATTTGCAGTGTCTTTTTATTATCCCTATTTGACTTAAATGCATTTAGCTAAGCAACTATTGGTATAGCTTCTCCAATTCGTCCCTTGTAAAATCCATTAAAGTTTTTACATAGCTGGATGAAAAGTCAAAGGAGATGCCTGCGGTCTGATATAGTTCCGGTAGTGTTTTGGTACCTCCTAAACTTAAAGCGTTCATATAATTTTCCAACGCAAGTGTGGGATTTTTTTGATACTGCATCCACATCCCAATGGCCCCTAATTGCGCGATGCCATATTCAATGTAATAAAAGGGTACTTCAAATAAATGCAATTGTCTTTGCCATCCAATTGCACGATACTGATCTAATCCGCTATAGTCAATGCTGTTGGTTGAAAATTCCTTTGCAATGGTTGTCCATGCTTGGGTACGTTCCTCAATAGAATGATTCGGATTTTCATACACCCAATGTTGAAATTTATCAATGATAGCAATCCAAGGAAAAATAGTAATGGTACGTTCCAATTGATGCTCTTGTGCGCGATTTAAATCATGGACATTATCAAAAAATGCTTGCCAATGATTCATCGTAAATAATTCCATAGACATGCTCGCTACTTCCGCAATTTCCATTGGATATTCTTTAAATGCAGATAAGGGCAATGGGTGTGCTAAAAAGGAATGAATCGCATGTCCCACTTCATGCACCATGGTGGTGACATCACTCATTTGACCAGCTGCATTCATGAAAATAAATGGGGCACCTGATTCTGCCAATGGACAATTATATCCTCCCGGCGCTTTTCCTTGCCTACTTTCTAAATCAAAATGTTTTAAAGCATCCATTTTTTTCAAACAGTCTGCAAAAAATGGATTGATTTGTTCAAAGCAGGAAACCGATTTATTATATAAATCTTGCCCGTCCGTAAATGGGCGCAAAGGCTTTGTGCCGATTGGTTCCGCTTCTGTATCCCATGGCTTTAAAGTTGCTAGTCCTAATTTATTTTTTTTGCGTTCGTAAATTTTATCAATAATTGGAAGCACATGTGTTTTGATGGCCTCATGAAATTTAAAACAATCTTCCTTGGTATAATCAAACCTGCCTAATTCAGCAAATTTATAATCCCGATAATTTTCAAATCCTGCATTCAAAGCAACCTGATGTCTTTTTTGAATGAGTGAAGTAAATAAATTATGCATTTCTTGTTGGTCTTGTAAACGACGCTCTTGGATTTTTAAATACACTTCTTCTCTTTTTGTACGATCCTCACTTTCTAAAAATTGGGCTGCTTGTTGTAAAGTATATTCTTTATCATCCACCGTAATTGTCATTCTTCCTGCAATGGTGCCATACTGTTGTTGCAAAACGCTTAACTCCGCCTGCAACGTTATATTTTCTTCTCTAAATAATTCAATGCTTTTTTTAACGGATCTTAAATAAGTAAAATATTCCTTTTCATCCAACTCACTGGTAAATGGACATTGGATTAATTTTTTATTTAAGGCATCTGCATAAGGTTGAATTTTGGGTTGAATTTCCATACAGAAAAAAGTAAACGCCGCCTCCAAGCTTTTATCTGTGGTATCACAAGTCATTTTAATCTGTCTCCAACAGGCATCTTCACTTACAAAAGCTTCCAGTTCACTTAAGTCCTGCATCCATGATTCCAGGGTCAATTTATTGGTAATTTTCCTATCCAATAAGGCCTTGAAATAAGGCTCCAGGCTTTCCCATTGGGTAAGTTCAAAATTCGCAGGTAAAAATTGATGGGGTCGCTTTTGAATGTCCGCAGTTCTGTGCATTAGATGAAATTTTAAGTGGCAAATTTACTACTTTTACACACTTTAAAACATTAAAACTTGTCTGATACCATTCATTTACTTCCGGACCACATTGCCAATCAAATTGCTGCAGGCGAGGTGATTCAAAGGCCAGCTAGTGCCGTAAAGGAATTAATGGAGAATGCGGTTGATGCTGGTGCTACTCAGATAAAATTAATTGTCAATGATGCAGGGAAGGCTTTAATTCAAGTCATTGATAATGGAAAAGGCATGAGCGTTGCGGATGCCCAAAATGCATTTGCCCGACATGCCACCAGTAAAATAAGTACCATTGAGGATCTTTTTCAAATAAGGACTATGGGATTTCGCGGAGAAGCACTCGCCTCCATCGCAGCCGTTGCACAAGTAAGTTTAAAAACCAAAAGATCCGAAGATGAATTGGGTACTTTGGTTGAAATTGAAAATAGTAAAGTAACCGAGTGTAATTCTATTGCACATGATACCGGCACCAGTATCTCGATGAAAAATTTATTTTTCAATGTACCTGCACGTCGCAATTTTTTAAAGAGCAACGCAGCAGAATTAAAACATATCATTGAAGAGTTTACAAGAGTCGCGCTTTCCTTTCCTGAAATATTTTTTAGTTTAACTAGTAACGGGCAGGATGTGTATCATTGGGAGGGCGGCAGCTTTAAACAAAGAGCCATTCAAGTGCTGGGAAATAATTATCAAACAAAACTAGTAACTGTAGGGGAACAAACGGATTACTTAACGGTTTCCGGTTTTGTAGGCAAACCCGAAACTGCGCGTAAAACAAGAAGCGACCAATACTTTTTTGTGAATCGTCGTTTTATTAAAAGCGCCTATTTACATCATGCTGTGGCCAATGCATTCGAAGGATTACTTCCCAAGGACAGTTACCCCAGCTATATATTATACATTGATGTGGACCCTTCGCAAATTGACATTAATGTACATCCCACCAAACAAGAAATTAAATTTGAGGACGATAAAATAATATATGCCTTTGTGCAAGCTGCAGTCAAACATGCATTGGCACAATTTAGCGTAGCCCCTTCCCTTGACTTTTCACTAGATGCGAATATTCAACAATTAGACGCGATTCAAAAACCCTTCACGACTGATAAAGTTCAATCCGCTACAAGCAATTCATTATACGCAGGATTTACACAAAAAAATCAAGCGCATTTTATACCCAAATCGAGTAGTGCTAATGATACTGATTGGAAAAGTTTTTTTACAAATATTCCGAGTACTTCAAATGAGACCAGTGAAATTTCAGATAACCCTACTTCAACAGAGTCCTATATTGTTAAGCCTTCTTCTATGGGGTTGTACAAAGAAGCCGAAAGTTTAAGTGTTCTTGAAGATGCACTATTACTGCAATTACACAATACCTATATTATCGCCCCTACCCAAAGTGGGTGCATTATATTACATCAGCAATTGGCACATGAGCGTGTTTTGTATGAAAAATACCAAAAAGCAAGTTCACATCCCCATGCTACTCAAAAAAGTTTATTCCCAGTGGTGTTGGAATTGAGCCCAAGTGATGCCATATTATTAGATGAAATGTTGGAGGACCTTTCCATTATTGGATATGAAATAGAATCTTTTGGGAATAATAGTTTTATCATTCAAGGTATCCCTGCAGATGTATTATCAGGTAATGAAAAAAATGCCATTGAATTATTATTAGAGCAGTTTAAACATTTTACTGGTGAAGTAAAATACAGTAAAAGAGAAAAATTAATTCGTTGCATGTCAAGACAGATGGCCATTAAAGCTGGGCAAAGTTTATCCCAAAAGGAAATGCATGCAATCATTCAATCACTAAGTGAATGTGATATACCCAACGTAACCGCATCTGGTGCGCCTACCTATATTGAATTCAAGGAATCCTATTTGGATGGATTGTTTTCTAGATAAGCAACTTTAATTTTTCTGCGCTACCGATACCAAATAAGCTTCTACTGCTTTTCTTACACCCGCACTTGTTGGACTCATGTGGTTAGACACCAAAATTGAAAAATATAATTTTTGATTTTGGTGCGTATATATAAATCCACTTAAAGCAATCTGCCCACCTAAACTCCCAGTTTTAGCATGTATCTCCCCTGGAAAGTTTTTGTAATACGCAGACAATGTCCCTTCTCCGCCAGTTTCAAATATATGTGTTACCCGCTTTTGTCCAAATTCATCTTGCATCTTTTTCAATATGGCAACATAATTCTCAGGTGTATTTAAATTATACCTACTTAAGCCACTTCCATCCACCCAACGCATTTTTTGTGGCAGTTGGGAGAATTCGGTTTTAATCAGGGTATCAATAAAAGCAGCATCATCCATCTTACCCAACAATTGCTGTGATCCCATTAATAAAACCTGTTCTGCAAAAAAATTATCGCTACGGCGCATCATTATTTTTAACAAAGAATCTGTAGGAACTGTTTTAACAATATGTTGCTTTAATCTCGAAAAATCATCTCCTATATTTAGTTTTACTTTTAAAGTATCTTGAAGTAAATACAGGGGTAAATTGGGTTCAAAATACGAATCAAAAGGAACCTGAAAATAAGGAGCAGTATTTTTTTGACCATCAGTATAAAACTGATTCCCTACTAATTTTCGCATCCAGTTTTTTTGATAAACAGTGCTTATATCAGTGATATCCTTAAAAAAAGTAAACGGCTTAATGGCCAATTTTCCATTGCCTTGATAAAAATGTACCACATTACCATAAATTGGCATACGGCTTCTTTCTGGCTGATAATCCTCGCCATAATCGTTCCAAGCCCAGCCATTGCCCATATGTCCAAATTGGTCATTGGCTTTTGTTGGTTGAATAACTACTTGCTTTTTTGAATTTTTAATCAACTCGACCACCGGTTGATACGTAAAGTCTGGATGTAAAAAACTTGGATCACCCAAGGGGGTTAAAAATAAGGTATCTGCATTTTCAGCCATGTTAAATCCTGGCAAGGAATCACCCAAGTATTTTAGTCCTACATACGTAGCTAAAATTTTAGTGTTACTAGCGGGTGTAAAATAATGATCACTTTGGTATTGATCAATCCAAGATTGCTTGGTATCATTATATACTGCAATACCGACATGTGCCCCTTTGAGCGCAGTGGTTTGTAATAATGTTTTTTGCGCTTTTTGTATACTACATGCACTTAATACAACAATAAATACAATTGATAATAAATGTAAAGGAGTAACTACTCTCTTTCTAAGGCCCTTAACCATCTTTCTGGAATTTCGTTATTGGAAGCTACTAAATAATCTTTGTAACTACAAGGCGCCCATTCATTATTGTGCATTTGCATCCACCATCTGCCCGTGCTCTTGCTTTGTAAAAAATTAGTTTCGATATCCGAGAATGCAATATGAAATTCTTTAAACCTATCCGATTCCGTTAATGGTGCTTCTTTTTTACCTTTTTGTAACCCATCCATAATGTACCAAAACATTTGCGCAATTTGTATGGCAGTCATGTTGTTTACATCTAGTTCAGCTTGATAACCAAACAATCCAATTGTACTTGTTTTCCAACTCATTCCCGCATACTGCATTAAGGTACAGGACTCTTCGCCATTAAAGCCATTCGGTGTAATTAAGTTTGCAGGTGCTTGTGCATTTTGAATTGCACTAATATCAAAACTTAGCATGTGACTATCCCTGATCACTGGTTCCATTTCCTCAATACCTTCCCGAACCTTTCCTAATCTAAAACAATCAAATCTGAGTTTATCAATCGTTTCCAACATATGCGGGTGCATAAAATAACTTTGAAAACCAATATGACTATAATGATTTAAATGATTGGGTAAGCCAGTAAATAATGCTTCTAAAAAATGATCCCTAGGTAAGCGCGCCTCCAAGTCCAAGTCAATTTTCGCATCCACCACAACCGCATTTACTAAAGTGGGTATGGAAGTATAGGCATGATATTGTGCAAGGGTTAAATCATGTGCCCCGCCAATAATTACAACTTTTTTATTCTGCAATAGCAATTCAGATATCACCGTCCGAAGAGCCGCGTAGCTATCTTGTATACTTTGCCCAATTTTCACATTTCCTATATCCACTACATTGACTTGTGCATGCCAATAGTATAAATCATACAAGGCAGTCCGAATCGCATTTGCGGCAGTATGCCCATGTAAAGCATGGCCAGCACCCCTGCATTCTCCTGCCCCAATAATGACTATATCGGCCTCAATTATATCAGGTAGGCTCCCCTCGTTTACTTTAATATGCTTTCCTAGCTGCGTATCGCGATACCCCTCATCATTGGATATATGAGCGATATTAATAGGTTCTAAAAAATCTTTAATGGACGACAATGACATGCTAGTAGTTTAACTACAAGTATTAACGAAAAAAAGGGCCACAGATTGCATCCCAACTGATTAATCTTGAAATTTATAGCCTATCCCCCGGATGGAGATAAAATGCAAAGGTGATTTGCTGTCTAATTCAAAATATTTTCTAAAATTCAGAATAAAATTGTCAATGGTACGTGTATTTGGAAATACATTATACCCCCATACACTTTGCAATATGCGCTCCCTTGTAATAATGGTATTTTTATTTTCAATCAATAACTTTAACAGCATAGCTTCCTTTTTGGTTAAATTGATCTTTTCACCATTATACAATGTGGCTTCGAGTAAACTAAAGTGTACTGTATTACCCGAAAAAGAATATTGCTCAAAAGTATTTTGAACTACACTATTCACGCCTGATTTTTGAATCAATTTAGATACCCTTAATAAAAGTTCTTCCAAATTAAAAGGCTTGGTCATGTAGTCATCCGCACCAATCTTTAATCCTTGTACTCGATTAGCACTTGTATTTTTTGCACTTAAAATTAAAATAGGGGTATTATTGTTATGTATCCGAACAGTTTCAATAATTGAATACCCATCTATACCAGGTAACATAATATCTAAAATAATTAAATCAAAACTGGCACCCTGAATTTGCTGTAACGCTTTGGGTCCATCATAAGCAGAGCTAACCTCATATCCTTCCAACGATAAATTTAACTTAAGTGCCTCATGCAAATGCTGCTCATCTTCCACCAGTAAAATGCTATGCTTTTGGGTACTCATGATATTGGAAAATTTATTTTGAAAACACTGCCGTTGGGCATATTTGCTTCTACGTTAATTGTTGCCTGATGAAATTCGCTGATCTTTTTACACAAATACAAACCCAAACCAGTCCCCTTTGTAGTTCTCGTAGATTCATCTCCTATGCGGTAAAATTTTTCAAATATTTTATCACGCTCTTCCATAGGAATACCTACCCCTTCATCTTTAATTATTAAATGAATTTGATTTGAATGGGTAGTAAGTAACACCGTAATCGGACTAGCAATCGTTGAATATTTATGGGCATTGTCCAATAAATTATTTACTAATAACTGAATAAGTAATGGTTCTGCTTGTATAAAAACAGACGGAGTAATTGTTGTAATTAATTTTCGATATTCGAATCGTTCTTGAAAGGAATGGAGTAACTTTTCAATAAGGTCAGACAAATCTATGAGTTGCATGTTGGATTCGTATTTACCCATATCTAACTGCGAGGCTAATAAAATATTGTTACAAAGCGCGTCTAATCGGTGCGTTTCCTTTAAGGTATTCTCAATTAGCATTTTTTTCTGTGCAGGTTCTAACTCTCTTTTAAGTAAAGTTTCGATATTCAACTGTGTAATGGCAATAGGCGTTTTTAATTCATGCGTTACCGCCATCATAAAATTTTGTTGTTGATTCGAATACCTTAATTGTTTTAATAACGACCTGTAAACATAAATCGCACCGAGTAAGAATAAAAAAAGAAAAGTGACCCCTTCGTAAATATATTGTTTTGTTTTTCTTGTCTCAAATGCTTCAATTGCTTTTACTTTTTCATATAAAGCAGGGTCGTCTGTTCGAATCGATTGGAATTTAACTGTTGCTATTTCATTATTTTGTTTTTCGAGAGAAACATACCACCAAACAAACGCAGCAATCATATAGGTAAGAAAAACCCAATAAATAAAATTGACAAACTTTAATTTGCTGATATTAAACCATCTCATTTTCATAAATGCACTTTTTCAACACGTAAGCCAGTAGCCAGTATACCCAATAAAGGATCTTCTCTCATCGTATGTTGCATACTAAAATTGTATATACCTAGCTTTAATTTAGTAGGTGTTGCATTGATTGGAATACGTTGGTCAAAAATATCATCCATACCTACACCTAACCAACCTTTTTGATCATCGGCTAATTGCAAATTAAGTGTCTGCGTTATTGCTGAATCTGAAGGTGACTTTGTGCTCACCTGCAACCAAATATTTTTATAATGATACGCATTATGATGTCTTATCACAAAATAAATTTTATATAAGGCATTGGTGTCCGAAATATTAAATTGGTAAGTATTTACCTGCTTGCTAGACCATTCATGTGTAGAATAAGTAGTCGTTTGTTCATATAATTGAATCGGCTCGCAGCTTGTTATTAATAAAACAAGTAAAATAAAAATATAGGATTTAACGCCTGCCATCTTACAACACATTTAATATTTGCTCTTTTGCTTTTTCAAGTTCGTCCTTCATCATGATCACCGCCTTTTGAATAGCTACATCATTGGCCTTTGAACCAGTGGTATTGATTTCCCTTCCTATTTCTTGTAAAATAAAAGACAATTTTTTACCCTTGCATGGATCCCCATCATTGAGCGTTGTTTTAAAATAATCACAATGATTTTTTAAACGAACACGCTCCTCTGAAATATCAATTTTTTCAATATAATAAATCAATTCTTGCTCTAATCTATTTTGATCATATTTATCAGCACCCACATGTTGCTCTAATAACTTAACCATGCCGTCCTTTATTTTTTCACGACGATTGGGCTCGTGAATTTCAACGACCGCTTGCTGCGACTCAATAGCAATGATTTTTTCAAGCAAATCCTTTTCAATGGATTTCCCTTCCTCTGCCCTATGTTTAATTAAATGCTGAATTGCTTGATGTAATAAATCGAAAATGAATTTCCACTCTTCTTCCGTCAATACTTCATTAGAAGAAGAAACCACATCCGGCATTTTCAAAATGGTACTTAAAATATTTTCTGTGCCAATCCCTAATTCATTGGCCAATTCCATGATGGGTTGATAATACGATTTGGCTAATTCTTTATTGACACTTACTGGCTTATGAACGCCATTAGACTTTAAAGTGATTGAACACTCTACACTACCCCTAAATAACGACTCATTCAATTTGTTTCTGATTTCAACTTCGTAAGGTTTTAACAAAGAGGGGCAATTCAAACGAACATCAAACTGTTTCCCATTCAAAGACTTCACTTCAATTAAGCATGTCTTGTCCTTTAATATCGCCTCTGCCCTTGCGTACCCTGTCATTGAATATAACATAATAAAGCCTCGTTTAATTAGTGCATAAAGGTATCAAATTATAGGCAAGCCTACACCTTTTTTAAAAATCTATGCCAAACCAATTTTTCTTCCGCAATTGGTATGCTTTAAAGTCAAAGGAATACAATTTACCAGGCCGATGTGTCACTTGCGTTTCCATCTCATTAATGTCAATTAGGAAGCCCATACTCGCAAACTTCTTTCTAAAATTTCGCCTATCCAATGATGTATTTAAAATTGCTTCATATACATTTTGCAATTGCCTTAATGAAAATTTCACAGGCAATAAATTAAATGCCAAGGGATGTTCTTGAATTCGCTTTTGTAACCAAGCATGGCATAAATCCAAAATTTCCTTATGATCAAAAGCCATCTCTTGAATATCTTTTACCACGTGCCAACTTAATTCATTTTCCAAAATTTTCAATTCATGGTGTTTGATATTAAGTAAAGATGCATAAACCGCAGTAACCACTCTTCCGCCAGGATGTCGATCAGGCTTGCTAAATGTATGCACTTGCTCTAAATAAACGTCTTGCATTCCTGTTCGTTCTAACAAAACACGATTTGCAGCATTATCTAAATCCTCCGCCGATAAAATAGTATCTCCTAATAAGGATAGCTTCTCATCATATTGCGGTAAATCACTTTTAATGGTAAGTACCTTTAATGAATTATCGTCAAACCCGAATATGACACAATCCACGGTCAATGGAACTGTTGGATAGGTTTGTACCAGCTTTATGGCGTCTTTTTTGTTCAAATTCATACTAGAAGTCATCATTTTTATTGCCCAACAACGGCCCGTTTCAAAAATTGGAATTATAGTCCCAAAATACGAAATAAAAGATTAAAACTATTTGTATTTTAGCAGACATTTTACCTCATGTACCCCAAAGATCAAATTATCGCATTTCAGGCCTTAGCCAAAGCATACTTAACAAATCCGCAAACGATTGAATTGGATAGTTTAAAAAAACTATTAAAGTTCAATGAGTACCAATATTATGTTTTGAATGAACCATTAATTAGTGATTACGAGTATGACCAATTATACCAGCAGTTAATTTCCATCGAATCCGCAAATACTTCATTAATCACGCCTGATTCGCCAAGCCAAAGAGTAGGTAATAGTTTAAATGCCAGCTTTGTTACCATACCGCATTTAGTGCCCATGTTAAGTTTGGAAAATAGTTATAATGCAGATGACTTAATTGATTTTGATCGAAAGGCAATAGAAGGCGCTGGGAATGAAAAATTAACTTATTGTGTTGAACCAAAATTCGATGGTGCGAGTATTTCATTGGTGTATGAAAATGATTTACTCGTTAGGGCATGCACCAGAGGAGACGGCGTTGCAGGAGAAGATATTACTCAAAATATCAAACAGATCAAATCCATTCCTTTAAGTATTCCTTTAGCAAATTATGGCATTAAGCAAATTGAAATTAGAGGTGAAGTGATTATGAGTAAAAATTCGTTTGCTGCATTTAATGAAAAATTAAAACTAAAGCAACAAGCACCACTTGCCAACCCCCGCAATGCCGCTGCAGGAAGCATACGCATGAAGGATCCAAAAGAAGTTGGAGAACGAAATTTAGATGCATTTATTTATCATATTAGTTATGTGCTACCCATTACTGGAAGGAAACTTACTCCACTTTTACAAACCCATAGTGGCACATTAACCTTATTATGGAATTTGGGTTTCAGGTCTCCTCAAAAAGAAAGAAAAATTTTAGAAGGCATAAAAAATGTTATTGATTATTGTACATCTTTTGAAATTGGACGCGATCAATTGCCATATGACATTGATGGGCTCGTAATTAAAATAGATGACGTGCCTTTACAGGAGAAATTAGGAATGACTTCCCATCATCCAAGATGGGCCATTGCGTATAAGTTCAAGGCACGTCAAGCAACCACTATTATTGAAAATGTAGAATTTCAAGTAGGTCGCACTGGCGCTGTAACCCCCGTAGCCAAACTACAACCCGTCGCATTAGGCGGTGTTACCGTTTCCAGCATTTCCATGCACAACGAAGAGTATATCAAAGAAAAAGATATTCGATTGGGAGATACGGTAATTATTGAACGTGCAGGTGATGTAATCCCACAAATTGTACAATCCATCATTTCACTTCGCAAGGGCACAGAAAAAATGATCACCTTCCCTACTACTTGTCCAGTATGTAATGCCCCATTAGAAAAAGAAGAAGCAGAAGCGGTTTGGCGATGCATAAGTCCATTGTGTAAAGCACAAATAGTGGAACGTATCATTCACTTCGTTAGCAAGGATGCCATGGACATCAAAAGTTTTGGAGAAGCCAATATTCGTAAATTTTACGAGATAGGAATTCTCCCCAATGTTCCTGCTGTGTATACCTTGGATTTTGAAAAAGTGACCCAACTAGAGGGATTTGGGAAAAAGAGTATTGACAATTTACAAGCTGCAATTGCTCATTCAAAAAATCAACCACTGTATCGACTTATCTATGGGTTGGGAATTCGTTTTGTCGGAGAAACAACGGCTAAGACGGTGGCCTCTCAAATTCAACATATTTTAGATTTAAGGAATCTTAAGGAAGAACAATTACAATCCTTTGAAGATGTTGGTGTAAAAGTGGCAAAAAGTATTTATCAATACTTTCATGAGGAAAATAATATTGCAATGATTCGAGAACTTGAATCATTGGGTTTGAATATGATTCAAACCAATACTACTGCTGTTGACGGAAACTTAGCAGGATTAAATTTTTTATTTACAGGGACCCTCACACAATTGAAACGCACTGATGCTGAAGCAATGGTAGAAGCTAGAGGCGGACATATCCTAGGCGGAGTGAGTAGTAAATTAAATTACTTAGTCGTTGGCGAAGATGCTGGTAGTAAATTAGAGAAAGCCAAAAAAATAGCCTCGATAAAAATAATTACCGAGGCGGAATATATTGACCTTGTAAAAAAATAAGGTCAATATATTCTTTGATATTTGATTTTTCAAAGCCCCCCATAAACGAGGGCTTTGATTTAGTTTAATATTATTGAACTTCCTTTTTAAATAATCCCTTTTGCGGCAAGGTATTCTGCAATTTGAATGGCATTGGTAGCAGCGCCTTTACGCAAGTTGTCACTTACAATCCACATATTTAATGTTTTCGCTTGTGTTTCATCTCTGCGCAAACGGCCAACAAATACTTCATCCTTTTCATGTGCCCATAAAGGCATTGGATAAAATTGATCCCCATCATTCTGTTGCACAACCACACCAGGTGCCGTTCCAAGCAATGCGATCAATTCATTTAAATCAAATTCATTTTCAAATTCCACATTTACGCTTTCACTGTGCCCACCCATCACCGGAATACGAACGGTAGTCGCTGTAACTTTGATATTATCGTCCTGCATAATTTTGCAAGTTTCCTTGACCATTTTCATTTCCTCTTTGGTATAACCATTCTCCAAAAAAACATCAATCTGCGGAATAGCATTTAAATCAATGGTGTACTTGTAAGCCATGTCAGCGGCAGGCATTTGATTTCCTTTTCTTTCCTCCATTAACTGGTCCACTGCTTTTTTACCAGTACCTGTTACACTTTGATAAGTACTTACTACCACTCTTTTAATTTTATATTTATCATGTAATGGTTGCAAAGCCACTACCATTTGAATGGTAGAGCAATTTGGATTCGCAATAATTAAATCGTTGGCTGTTAAAACAGATGCGTTTACTTCAGGCACCACTAATTTTTTTGTTGGATCCATTCTCCAAGCAGAGGAATTATCAATCACACGAATACCTGCTTCTGCAAACTTAGGCGCCCACTCCAATGAGGTGCTACCGCCTGCCGAAAATAAAGCAACGGCTGGTTTTGCAGCAATCCCTTCCTCCATGGTTACCACCTTATAAGGTTTGCCCTTGAATATTATTTCCTTACCAGCCGATCGTGCCGATGCAACAGGAATTAATTCAGTTACTGGAAAATTTCGTTCCGCTAATACTTGCAACATTTTTGTTCCAACTAGTCCTGTGGCTCCTACAACTGCAACTTTCATTTTTTTATTTTTTTACGTTATAATTATCCTTGTCGAAAAACTCAAAATCCTTTAAAGGATTTTGAAATAATGAGGGTTGTCTTTTTCATGTGTTCTGTTTTACAAATACCTAGAAAAAGAAAAAAGCCTTCCATTTTATTGGAAGGCTTTTGAGTATATTTATTCGCATACTAACAATCAGGACCTTCCTATTACAGGGGTTTCTTAATTTGTTTTGTATGTTTATTTTTCATCATTGTTCAACAAAATTAATTGGATGAATTGATTTTACCAAATTTAAACTAATTCAATATCAAAATTGACCAACTGAACGAACGATTGTACGCGCGCTTTGATATCTGACTCGTTTATTTCAGTTAATCTTTGTGTACCAAATTTTTCCACGCAGAAGCTCGCCAATGCACTACCTAAAATAATTGCAGACTTCATATTGTTAAAAGAAAAATCTTTTGTTTTAGCCAAATGTGCTACAAATCCACCAGCGAAAGTGTCACCAGCACCGGTTGGATCAAATACTTCTTCTAAAGGTAAAGCAGGTGCAAAAAACACTTCATTCTCATGGAATAACAATGCTCCATGTTCTCCTTTTTTAATGATTAAGTATTTAGGGCCCATGGCCATTATTTTTTTAGCCGCCTTCACCAAACTATATTCTCCACTTAATTGACGCGCTTCACTATCATTCACCATCAATACATCCACCAAACTGATTGTATGTAATAAATCATCCATCATTATTTCCATCCAAAAGTTCATAGTGTCCATCACAATTAACTTAGGACGCTTTTTCATTTGTTTGATCACGCTACTTTGAACACCTGGCACTAAATTTCCCAACATTAAAATTTCACAATCCTGATAACTGTCCGGAACCACAGGCTCAAAATTTTCTAACACATTTAATTGTGTTTCGATCGTATCACGGCTATTCATATCTAAATGATACTTACCGCTCCAAAAAAATGTTTTTTCGTCTTTTTTAATTTGGACCCCTTCCAAAATCACGCCTCTATTTGCTAAGGCGTCTAACTCGGATTGCGGAAAATCGCCACCCACTACTGAAATTTGCTTTACAGTGGTAAAATTGGAAGCGCACCAAGCAATGTAAGTCGCTGCACCACCAATAATTTTATCACTTTTACCAAAGGGTGTTTCAATGGCATCAAAGGCCATGGATCCTACTACAACTAATGACATGTATATTGTTTTATTTTCAGCTGCGAAACTACGATTTTTACTGTTAAGTAAATTACGATATGCCAAAAGGGCCAAGCCAATTTGTAATCCCTTGATAATCAAAAAACTAACAAAAATGGGGTTTTATTTTAAAAAGATATCTAATTTAAAGAATTTAATCTATAATTTTGTACTAACAAATTGATCAAAAAATTAGAAAATGGCTAGAATCAAAACAGAAAAAAACGGATCTAGAAAGGATGTTATAGTGCGTAAAGCTGCCACCCTATTTAGAGAAAAAGGATACAAAGCGGCAAGCATGCGTGATTTAGCTGAGGCGGTTGGTGTGGAAGCAGCAAGTTTATACAATCATATAAAATCGAAGAGCGAGCTATTGCACGAATTAGTGTTCAGTGTAGCGAATAAATTTGTGTTGAAGATGGATGAAATAGAATCTGAAAACATTTCCTCCCTTGAAAAAATGGAAAAATTACTACGTTTTCATATTACTGAAATGATCCATAATTACGAGGAGGTTTATGTTAGTGATAGGGAGTGGAAACACTTGTCTGATCCTTATTTGTCCAATTATCAAAATCAACGAAGAGTATATCGCAAAAGGATTGCAGCCATTATTGAAGAAGGAATTAGAAACAAAGAAATCAAAACTATTGATGCGCCAACAGTGGTATTAATTTTTTTACATGCGGTTAGTGGCATCGAAAGCTGGCATCGTTCTACCAAAAAAATTACTGCGAACGAATTGGAACAAAATATGGTGACTATTTTAATTGATGGTTTAAAATTAACCAAATAAAGCAGCGCTAAAGGTTTCAATTAATAAAAGGCCACCTCAGTTAGGATTATCTTAACTTTGCGCCAAATAGTTTCCCGTGTCTGAAAGAAATAATTTCATTGATTACATCCGTATATTTTGCCATAGTGGGCATGGTGGCGCAGGTGCGCGACATTTAATGCGCAACAAGCTAACCGCCAAAGGTGGCCCAGATGGCGGCGATGGTGGTCGTGGTGGGCATATTATTTTAAAAGGTAATGCGCAATTGTGGACCTTATTACACTTACGCTATTTTAAAAATGTAATCGCAGAGGATGGCGAAGGCGGAAGTAAAAATAATTGTACCGGTAAGGATGGAAAGGATATTATCATTGAAGTACCACTAGGAACCATCGCAAGAGATGAAGAAACAGGCAAAATTGAAGCGGAAATATTAACGGATGGCCAAGAAATTATATTAGCCAAAGGAGGACGCGGTGGTTTAGGTAACTCTAATTTTGCGACACCGACCAATCAAGTGCCTGAACATGCGCAACCAGGAGAAGATGGTATAGAGGGTTGGAAACAAATTGAATTAAAGGTATTAGCAGATGTCGGATTGGTTGGATTTCCAAATGCAGGAAAATCAACACTACTATCAGTGATTACTGCTGCAAAACCTAAAATTGCCAATTACGCTTTCACCACATTAACGCCGCAATTAGGTATGGTGGCGTATCGTGATAACCGATCATTTTGTATTGCGGATTTGCCCGGTATTATTGAAGGCGCAGCGGAAGGCAAAGGGTTGGGCCATCGCTTTTTAAGACATATCGAAAGAAACGCTGTTTTACTTTTTATTATTCCATCCGACAGTAATGACCATAAAAAAGAATTTGAAATTCTTAAAAACGAACTAGCCGAATTCAATCCAGAACTTTTACAAAAGGAATTCATCATCGCCATTAGCAAGTCGGATTTATTAGACCAAGAATTAACGGATGCCATTGTGAAAGAACTTCCAAAAAATATTCCACATATATTTATATCATCAGCTACACAAAAGAACTTAGTAGAATTAAAAGATTTACTTTGGAAGGCATTAAATAAGCCAATCTAAAAAAAGCAATTCCGCATTCAAAATTGTACTCCCAAAAAAAGAGTCCCGATGTATCGGGACTCTTTTTTTTATTTTTCAATAAAAAATTGGATTATAGTGAATTTAAAAAGCCACCCCGAATCGTCGGGGTGGCTTTTTAATAAAATCATAGGAGAATCATTATTGCCAATTTATTTTTCAAGGAAAAATTGGCAATAATGATTAATTCGATGCGGCTTTCGTTGCCTTGCTTCTGTTATTTTCGTCTAAGATAGATTTACGCATACGAACTGATTTAGGTGTTACTTCAATACACTCATCAAATTGAATGTATTCCATACACTCCTCTAAAGTGAATTGTACTTTCGGGGTAATTCTTACGCTATCATCAGATCCACTCGCACGGTGGTTCGTTAATTTTTTCATCTCGACCGCGTTGATATTTAAATCACCTGGCTTAATGTGCTCAGCCAATACTTGACCTGCATAAATTTCCTCACCTGGTTCAATAAAGAAACGTCCTCTATCTTGTAATTTATCAATAGAGTAAGCAGTTGTAGTTCCACCAAACTTCGCAACCAATACACCATTACTTCTTCCAGGAATAGGTCCTTTCCAAGGTTTGTATTCATTAAAGCGGTGTGCCATAACAGCTTCACCTGCAGTTTGCGTAAGCATTTGCGATCTAAGTCCAATCAATCCTCTTGAAGGAATATCAAACTCTAAATGTTGCATAGTTCCTTTTGATTCCATGATCAACATTTCGCCTTTCTTTTGGGTAACTAAGTCAATTACTTTACCACTAAAATCAGCAGGTACATCCACCACCAATATCTCAAATGGTTCATGTTTTTTACCATCTATTTCTTTAACTAATACTTGTGGATTTCCGACAGTTAACTCATATCCTTCACGACGCATGGTTTCAACCAATACACCTAAATGCAAAATACCACGACCAAATACCAAGAAACTATCTGCACTATCTGTTTCTTCCACACGCAATGCCAAATTCTTTTCAGTTTCTTTCATTAAACGATCACGAATATGTCGAGAGGTAACAAACTTTCCTTCCTTGCCAAAGAAAGGGGAATTGTTAATACTAAAAGTCATACTCATGGTAGGCTCATCAACACTAATAATTGGTAAAGCTTCTGGATTTTCTGGATCCGCAATGGTATCACCAATATTAAATTCTTCTAAACCAACTACAGCACATAAGTCACCTGAAACAACTTCAGATACTTTACGCTTACCCATTCCTTCAAAAACGTATAATTCTTTTACTTTATTTTTTTTGATGCTACCATCCGCTTGCACCAAAACAATATTTTGACCTTCTTTAATGGTACCTCTTTCAACTTTACCAATCGCAATACGACCTAAGAAAGAAGAATAATCCAATGAAGTAATTTGCATTTGTGTATGCCCTTCCTTAACATCAGGTCCTGGTACATATTTCAAAATACCATCCATCAAAGGGAAGATATCTGTACAAGGGGTAAGGCTATCATTGAACCAACCATTTTTACCACTACCATAAAAAGTAGGGAAATTTAATTGGTCTTCAGTTGCATCTAAATTGAAAAATAATTCGAATACTGCATCATGCACTTCGTCAGGGCGACAGTTTTCTTTGTCTACTTTATTAATAATTACAATTGGTTTTAAATTCAACTGTAATGCTTTTTGTAATACGAAACGCGTTTGCGGCATTGGACCTTCAAAAGCATCCACCAACAAACAAACACCATCAGCCATTTTTAATACACGTTCCACCTCCCCACCAAAGTCACTGTGACCTGGTGTGTCAATTACGTTAATCTTAACGTCTTTATAAGTTACTGAAGCATTTTTACTTAAGATAGTAATTCCTCTTTCACGTTCTAATTCATTGCTATCCATAATCAATTCACCAGTCTCCTGGTTATCTCTGAATACTTTTGTAGCGTGTAAAATTTTGTCCACCAAGGTAGTTTTACCGTGATCAACGTGGGCGATAATAGCGATGTTTCTTATTTCCATGTACTGTTTTGAGGCTGCAAAGGTACATGGTTTAAGGCTCCTAAAAAAACAAATGGGGGAAAATGGAGTAATAAGATTTACACCCTGATATATATCTTATATTTATTTAATATATAACCCAATAACCAGCATATCAACATCGCAGTAAAGGCGAATCCCATGGAGCCCCAGTAAGGTGCTAAATTGGCAAAGGTATTCTGATAAATCCAGGTATATAAGGGTGTACCACTATGCCCTTGAATCAGATATAAGGTAGCAACGAGCAACTCTGAAAAAAGGTAAATAACCAATGGATTTTGTCCAAAAACAGTAAAAAAGCTGGAAAACTGTAATTGTCTTTGTAATTCGACACGATAGATAATGGTGGCAATAATGACCATGTCAATTCCCACCGTTAACATTACAAAGGAGCTGGTCCAAAGCTTTTTATTGATCGGAAATTGGTAATTCCACATAAAGGCTAAAAATATAAAACCTGCACCCCACATAAATAATAAGGCCAAGCCCTCATAGGTCTTTCCTTGTTCTTGGATAAACTTACCTACACGATATCCAATGAGTACATTCACTATGGAAGGAATGGTGCTTAACCATCCCTCAGGGTCAAACCCAAATCCTTCGCCATGGTATAAGTGTGAATCCCCCATTAACCAAGTATCTAATTTTAAGCCTGCGTTACCATGTAAACTATAGGGATCACCTACCTCACCGAACTTAAATGAAACATACCAATACAGTAATAATAATAAACCAGATAAAATCATCACCACGCGCTCATGCATATAATAAGCAATTAAGGATGCAAAGCCATAACATAGTGCAATGCGTTGTAAAACCCCCATAATTCGGGTATTGTCAATACTGCCTGTGAAAGGAAACCAATACATTAAATAGCCTATTAAAAATAATAAGGCTGTGCGTTTTCCAATTTTCAATAAAACAGTACTATTATTTAATTTAGCCCAAGTGGGCTCAATAAAACTTAATGAATTTCCAACCGCAAATAAAAAGGAAGGAAATACTAAATCAGTGGGCGTAAACCCATGCCAACTCGCATGTAAAAAAGGAGCAAACGTGAGTGAAGGATCACCTGGTGTATTTACAATGATCATTAAGCAAATGGTCATTCCTCTAAAAACATCCAAGGATAAAAATCGTTGATTAGGCATAAGTTTCCGTTTGGCAATTTAAGATACACAAAATTAAACTTGAATCGTATTCAAATTTAATTTCCACCCATCTTCGCTAAATTAATCAATTTTTCTTTTATGCTTGCTTGATACATAAGTGTATACTGCTGGAATCACAAACAAGGTCAGTACTAATGAAAACATTAATCCACCTACGATAACGGTCCCTAGCGGTTTACGACTAGTAGCAGCAGCACCAATACTAATTGCAATTGGAAGTGCGCCGAGTGCCGTAGCCAAAGTTGTCATTAAGATAGGACGGAATCTTTGTGATGCAGCTACAAGTACTGCTTCCTTTAACTCCAATCCCGCAGCTCTTTTTTTATTAGCAAATTCAACAATTAAAATTCCATTCTTGGTCACGAGTCCAATCAACATGATAATTCCAATTTCTGAAAATATATTTAAAGTTTGTCCAAATAGCCATAAAAATATTAATGCGCCTGCGATCGCCAAAGGCACAGTAATCATAATAATGAAAGGATCCTTGAAACTTTCAAACTGCGCAGCAAGCACTAAATAAATTAAAATCAACGCTAAAATTAATGCATACGCAATATTGGAGGAACTTTCTTTGTAATCTCTTGATGGGCCACTTAAAGCTGTTTGGAAACTTTCATCTAATTTTTCTTTTGAAATTCTTTCCATCGCAGCCACACCATCTCCAATCGTTTTTCCTTCGGCCAATGATGCTGAAATAGTGGCTGAATTAAATCGGTTGTAATGATATAAACTTGGTGGGTTACTATTTTCAGTAACAGTCAATACACTTGAAATTGGAATACTCTCGCCACGGTTATTACGTAAATATATTTTATTAATATCTGCTGGAGAGTTACGATCCGCTCTTGGCACTTGGGTAATTACTTCATATTGACGATCGTTCATTATAAAATAGGCGGATCTGGCACCACTAAATGCCGATTGTAATGCTTGAGAAATATCAGCTGTCGTTAAACCTAAATCGCGCGCACGCATACGGTCAATGTTTAAATCAAATTCAGGTTTATTGAATTTTAAATTCACATCCACATTTTGGAAAGTTTTATCTTTTCGAGCAGCATCTAAAAATTCAGGAATGACGTTGCGAATTTTTTGGAAATCCAAATTCTGTATTATAAACTGAACTGGCAAGGAGCCTCTCGAGGAAATACCTACTGAAATAGTTTGCTCTTCCACCACAAACACTCTTACGTCTTTGAATTTTTTTAGCTTTTTATTTAAATCGTTTACGATTTCTGTTTGACTTCTTTTTCGCTCAGATAAAGGCACAAATCCAATCCTTCCAGAAGCACTACTACTTCCACTTGAGCCACCATATCCTGGCACACTTCCCCATGTAAAAGCATGTTCAGGAACAGAGTCCTGCATCAAACGTATGGTTCTTAGCAAATTACCACGCATATCATCAAAACTAGTTCCTTCCTGTCCTGTCATGGTAACACGCACGGTCCCCTTATCCTCCATTGGCGCTAATTCAGATTGAATAGTGATTCCAATTAAAACAATAATACCCACACATGCAACAACAATTACCCAAGCCATCCAACGCACTTTTAAAAATTTGGCCAATAAATTTTTATAGCCATTTTCCATGCCTTTAAAAAACGGTTCAGTCTGCTCATAAAACTTTCCTTGTTTGCCATCCTTGCGATTTAGATACACATTCAATACAGGCGTCATGGTCAAGGAAACAAATGCGGAGACCAAAACTGCACCGGCGACTACAACGCCAAACTCTTTAAATAATGAACCAATGAAACCTTGTAAAAATATCACTGGCATAAATACCACTGCCAACGTGATAGAAGTAGAAATAACCGCAAAGAAAATTTCTTTACTACCTTCTCTTGCCGCATCCTTTAAACTTAAACCTTCCTCTAATTTTCTAAATATATTTTCGGTGACCACAATTCCATCATCCACTACCAAGCCTGTCGCTAATACGATGGCTAATAAAGTAAGTACATTGATAGAAAATCCTGCTAAATACATAATAAAGAAAGTAGCAATCAAGGAGATAGGTATATCTACTAAAGGCCTGATTGCAATGAGCCAATTTCTAAAAAAGAAAAATATCACCAATACCACAAGTGCAAATGAAATAAAAATTGTCTCCTTCACTTCTTCTAAAGCCCTGCGTACATTTTTAGTATTATCAATAGGAACATCAAATTCAATATCCGTTTTATTGGATCTTTTAATTTCTTCCAATCGCTTATAAAACTCATCGGCAATTTTAATGTAGTTCGCGCCAGGTTGTGGGGAAAGTGATACCATTATTGATTGCGCACCATTAAAATAAACAGCTTGATCCTCTTGCTCAGGACCTAATTCTACTTTAGCAACATCCCCTAATCGAATAATTCCTGAAGCATCCTGCTTTAATATGATATTTTTAAATTCAGCCTCGGTGGATAAACGACCTAATGTACGAATGATGTATTCTGCTTTAGTGCCATTAATTTTTCCAGCGGGTAATTCTACATTTTCTTTATTCAGTGCTACTTGAATATCATTAAAAGCAATGCCAAACGCATTCAATAAATCTGAATTAGGAAATATGCGCATTGAATAACGCTTACCTCTAACACTCACACTGCTCACCTCGTCGATCGTTTGAAAACGTTGCTGTAAAACATTCTCCGCATACTCCGTTAATTCATAAATACTTTTTGATTTACTTTTTACAGTCATTAACACAATGAAATCTGAACTTGCATCAGATTTGGAAACTACGGGCGGACTACTAATATCTTCGGGCAAACTTCGAGAAGCCTGACTCACTTTATCACGAACATCATTCGCCGCAGTTTCTAAATTTACCCCTAAATTAAATTCGACGGTAATATTAGATGATCCTACAGAACTGGACGAATTGATAGTCTTAATTCCAGGAATACCATTGATAGATTTTTCAAGTGGTTCCGTTATTTGGCTTTGTATTACTTGCGAATTCGCACCAGAATAATTGGTTTGTACATTGATGATCGGTGGATCAATTGCAGGATATTCCCGTAATGCTAAAAAAGAAAAACCAACAATACCAAAAAGTACGATGGCAATATTCATCACAGTAGCAAGCACGGGTCGTTTCAAGGAAAGTTCAGATATATTCATCTAGTATAATAGCTTAATATAAAAATTTATTTTAATTCACTACTTAGTGATATCGGCAAGTTTCACTGTTTTGATTACTTTAACATTGCTTCCTTGGCGCACAAACAACATTCCTGAAACTATAATACTGTCCCCTACTTTTAATCCTTTGGTAATTTCAACAGAGGAAGTAGTACGGTAACCAGTTTCAACATCAATAAGTTTTGCAATACCCCCTTCTACAATTGTTATTTGCTTACTGCGAGAATCCGGGATCACCACATTGGCAGGCACTAATATGGTTGGCTTTTGTGTATTTTCTCCAAGCATTACTTTCACATAGGAGCCTGGCAATAACTTTCCTTGTAATACAGCGCGTACTTTGATATTACGTGTAGACGCAATAATTTGAGGCTCTATGGCAATAACAGTAGCAGTTAATTTTGCATCACCACCGCCAATACTTTCAATTTTTACTTTTTTACCTACTTTAATAAACCCTTGATAAACTTCAGGTAAAGTAAAGTCCACTTTTAACTGATCCACTTTTTGAAGCGATGCAATAGTCGTTGCATTATTAATGAAAGCGCCTAAACTAATTTGTCTTAAACCCAACAAACCTGTAAATGGTGCTTTGATAATTGTTTTTTCAATTTGAGATTGAATAAATGCAATATCGGCCTTTAAACTTTTTACTTGTTGTAAAGAAATATCATAATCACTTTGATTGATCCCTTTCACATTTAACAATTGCTTATTGCGTTGCTCATTAATAGTAGCCAATTCTAATTGCACTTTTATTTTTTCAAGTTGCGCTTGCAAATCAGCATCATTTAATTTAGCTAAAATAGTCCCCGCTTGTACCATTTTACCTTCAGGTATCTGTAGGAAAACAACACGACCATTCGTTTCTGGATGAAGATCAATATAATCATTGGCTAACACTGAACCATTCACTTCAATTTGCTTATCGATAGTTTGATTCTCGATAACTGCAATATCAACAGAGACAGGCGTATTCGGATTAAATTTATCTACCGACTTCGGCTTTTTAGAACATGCAACCGCTAAGAAAGTGGCACATATCGCAAGTAGTTGTAATTTTCTCAAAACAAAACAATTTTAGCTATTAAAGATAGCTAAAAAACACTTTTTATTTGAACTAAATAGATGAATGGCAGTTGTTTATCCCCTTTTTTTGTAAATAGCAAACCTTTTCTGGATGAATAACCCTAATTCTAGATCATTAAGCAAGGCCAACACTGCGTAATCTGGCCTACAATATTCCATGAATTTAGCAAGCTCAGCCCCCTCCAATTGGGTCAGTTTTTGTACGAATCTTTTGGTAAAACGGTAGTTGATGTATTTATCTTGTTCCTGCGATATTAACCTGTTTTGTAAAAATTGAAGATTACGGTTGCGCTTCACACGAAACATATTAATAATTTCATCTAAGTCAAAGCCAATCGTTAAACCATTCGGACCCAACAAATTTTGATTATTGCTTAATTTTAAACCAGGTGCGGAATAATTAAAAAACTTAGCATAATCTGCTCGGTTTTGCATTGAATCCAACTTATAATAAGAATTTCGAACACGCACTTCTGGTAAATCATATCCTGTTACATGAATCATGATATTAAAATGTTGCAAATCCTCAATAGTATCAATGGTATACTTTTGTGTATGTTTTCCAAATAAGGAAAACCAAACAGAATCTTTCGGCTTAACAAGAATTTGATAATACCCTAATGAATCCGTGATGGCCCTATTTTCAGAACTATAAACGATCACAGACTCAATGGGACGCCTCCCCGAAATATCATATACGTTTCCACTAATAGATACCGATTGGGCATTCAATTTGGTAATAAAAATGAAAATAAAAAAAATGAATACCGCGGTCCTCTTTTGCATATGGACTACAAACTTATGAAAGGATTGATAATTATAGTAAAAGCAGTATTATAATTAACAGGTTTTTACCTTTTAAGATAATAAATAAAATATCGTACCCATACAAACACAACTCAAAGCGATCCATTGCGGTGCTAACTTTTGATAATACAATAAACATGTGCTTACTAAAAACACAATAGGGAAGGTAATCCATTGGATGGCATCACCTACTTGTAATTGCACGACCACATCCTTCAATAAATAAAAAGTAGACCCAATCATGATGCCCACAATGCTTGCATAAATACCTTCCAAAGAGCGATAAAAAACTGCATACTTTTTTAATTTCTGCCACAAAGGGAAAAGAAAAAGCACAATAAAAAAGCTAGGTAAAAATACGCCCATACTGGCGATCACTGCACCCAAAACCTGCCCTGGGATGCCCATTTCCTTTAAAGCGACGGCACCCGTATAACTTGCGATTGAAAAAATGGGACCAGGTATGGCTCTAACAAAGCCAGAGCCCGTTAAAAATTCAGTACTTGTTAATTTTATAACATCGCGTTTATTTTTTTTAACTGCATTCGATTTGGGTCTGGTTACATATTGCTCATACATCATAGGTATTAGCACATCGCCGCCACCAAAAACAAAACTTCCAAATCGATAATTATTTTCAAATAAATTAAATGCTTTTCGATATTCCCAATTTTGACGTGTTGCTTGTTCAGATAAAAACCCAGCAAAAATAAATAAGAAAAGAAAAATAAACAAGCCACTCCATTTTACTTTTTTAGGTGGAGGTCCGTCATTGGGAATTCTTTTGCCACTAAAATTAGTTACGATTCCTGCTAACACAATAATAACAGGAATGGTCCAAGGCGTTTTAAATCCAACATAAGTGAGAATGGCGGTCGCTAAAAAAATTAAAAAGGTAATCGTGCTTTTTATTGCTTTTTTGTATAACAATAAACCCGCGCTGGCTAAAAATCCAATGGCCATCGGCTGGAGTAATACCAAACTTTTTAAACCATTCGTTAATTCAAAATGCGTTGTAATAATAGCTAAGGAGGTCATTAAAATAGTAGCAGGTAAAATCCATACCAATAATGCTAAAAAGGCCAGGGAGGTCCCCCCTCTTTTATAGGCGATTAAAGTAATGGTTTGCGTGGAGGAAGCACCTGGTAATAATTGACAAAATGCATTGTATTCTAGTAATTCCTCCGAAGTGACATCTTTGCGCTTTTGAACAAATCGGTTTTGCATTAGCGCAACCGCTACCTGTGGGCCGCCAAATGCAGTAATGCTATAGTTAAATACAGCACGTAAAAAAGGGATATGTCGTAATAAATACAAAAGCCTTGTTTTACTTAAAATTAATTGTTTTTATAGATACACCCTATAAAAAATACCCACGCCCCAGCCAAGTTGTTGTGATTGCCATTTATATAAATTAACTTTGCACTTAGCAATCATACATTAATCCTTCCTATTATGCGTTTCCCCTTTTATTTCATCCTATTGCTTCTGTTAAGTAGTTGTGCGCAAAATAATTATGTTAAGTATGCTCCGATTTATGAAAAGGAAGCGTACAATGATATACCAGAGTATGGCAATTTAATTTACTGGGCTGCGCATCCAAATAAAAAGGATCCATCCGATAGCTTACCTATTGTTTTAGCGAAACAATACCAACCCAATGATAAAGTAGATGTATTTTTCTTACATCCCACCACCTATTTGGATACGACAAAGCCTTATGGATGGAATGGGTCATTTAAAGACATAAAAACCAATATTCAAATTGATTATACGGCCATTTTAAATCAAGCAAGTGTATTTAATATTGCTGGTCGTGTTTTTGCACCAAGATATCGTCAAGCACATATAAAAAGTTACTCACCGGTGGGTCATGCTGATACGCTAAAAGCAATAGCCGCTTTTGAATTAGCTTATCAGGATATAAAATCGGCATTTGACTATTATATGAAAAACGAAAATAATGGCAGGCCCATTATCATTGCATCACATAGTCAGGGATCAACTCATGCCATGAGATTATTAAAAGAATATTTTGATGATAAAACACTCGCAAAAAAATTAATTGCGGCTTACGTGGTAGGAATGGCGATTAACCCCGCTGATTATGTTCAATTGAAGCCATGTGCTACCCCCACTTCATTAGGCTGCATCTGTGCATGGAGAACCTATAAAGAAGGTTATACCCCTGAATGGATAATGAAGGAAAAATATGTTTCTATAGTAACAAACCCATTAAGCTGGAGTGATAAAATAACTCAAATTGATAGAGTTGATAATACTGGGTCTGTATTATATAATTTCAAGGCAATTACACCAAAGGTAGCAGGGGCATATAATCATGGAGGTGTCTTATGGACAAAGAAGCCTAAGTTTTTCGGAAATTTTTTATACAATACACCTAACTACCACTTTGCAGATTATAACTTATTTTATTTAAGCGTTCGTAACAATGTTGCGGAAAGAGTTAATACTTATTTAAGTAATGGAGAAAATTATAGTAATAAATAGCAACGCGTAGTCATTTTTGTTCTCCAAAATGATTGGGACTAGTCGCGTCAACTAGGATAAAAATACAATCAGTTTTTGTAAATTTTTAATTTCCTACTACGCTTAAAAATTTAATGCGCATAATTTTAAGCTGCTCCCAACTATATTCATTTTCACTTAATTCTTCTTGTGCAATTTGCAAAGAGGAAGTATCGCAATTTTTAAAATATTCTAAAATTTCTGCTTGGTCATATTCATCCAACCATTCATCAATTGCGTAATCCAAATTTAATTTTGTACCGCTAGCAGCAATCGTTTCCATTTCTTCTAACAAAGCCTCTAATTTTAAATCCTTGTTTTTTGCAATGGTTTCTAATGAAATTTTTTTATCTACATTTTGAATAATGTAAATTTTATTATTTGATTTATTAGCAACAGAACGCATAATAAAGTCATCCGGTTTTTCAATATTATTTTCCGTTACATATTGGGCGATCATTTGAATAAAGGGTTTACCATACTTGATGGCTTTTCCTTTACTCACGCCTTGACACCTTTCCAACTCTTCTAAAGTAGTAGGATATAATGTAGCCATATCCTGTAAGGAATTTTCTAAAAAAATCACGAAAGGAGGTAAAGCAATTTTTTTTGCTTCGGTTTGGCGTAACCCTTTGAGCATTTCAAATAATCGGTCATCCGCTGCAGCGCCAACAGTGGGTTCACTTTCGCTATCATCATCTTCCGCATTTTCATCAAACACATTGTTCAAGGTTATGTTGAATGGAGTTGGCTTTTTTAAATATTTTTTTCCTTTCGCTGTCACTTTTAATAAACCATACTCTTCAATATCTTTTTCTATTATTTGTTCAAGCATTGCTTGACGAATCATGCTATTCCAAAATAAATTATCATAGTCTTTTCCAATCCCAAACACCGGCAATTTTTCATGTCGATATAAGCCAATTTGCGGGATATATTCTCCCGAAATAATTTTCACCACATAATCAGCAGCGAATCTTTCATCTAAAGCTTGTATGACTTGTAACAAATTAACCAACTGTTCTTTGGCTGCAATTTTTTCCTTTGGGTGTAAACAATTATCGCAATTACCACAATATTCTTCTGGCCAAGACTCTCCAAAATAATGCAATAAACTACGGCGCCTACAAACACCACTTTCTGCAAAAGCAACTGTTTCGTCAATGAGTTGTGAACCTACTTCTCGCTCGCTTAAAGGCTTGTCCTTTAAAAAGTGTTCTAACTTAGAAACATCTTTATGCGAATAATATAAAATACAATTTCCCTCTAATCCATCTCGACCTGCACGACCCGTTTCTTGGTAATAATTTTCAATGGATTTGGGTATATTGTAATGTATCACAAATCGAATATCTGGTTTATCAATGCCCATACCAAACGCAATCGTAGCAACAATTACCTGCACATCTTCATTTAAGAATTGATCCTGTCTTGATGCCCTCAACTTTTGATCTAACCTAGCATGATAAGCCACTGCTTTAATATTGTTTGCTAATAATAAATCAGCCAGCTCCTCTGTCGTCTTTCGATTTAAGGTATAAATAATGCCGCTTTTCCCTTTATGTCCAGAAATATATTTTACGATACTTTTTACAGTAACTTCCTTTTTTGTTTTAGGCTGTACTTCATAATATAAATTAGCACGATTAAAGGAAGAGATAAGTACTTCTGGATCACGCAATGCTAAATTTTTAACAATATCACTTTGCACTTTTGGTGTCGCCGTTGCAGTGAGTGCAATGATGGGAATAGTTGCATTTATTTCCTCCATCATCTCTTTTAAGCGTCGGTATTCTGGTCTAAAATCATGCCCCCATTCTGAAATACAATGCGCTTCATCCACAGCAAAAAAGGAAATATTCAAATCACTAAAAAAATCTAAGTTTTCTTGTTTGGTTAAAGTTTCAGGTGCGACATATAATAACTTTGTTTTTCCACTTAACAAATCCTCTTTAACGGTTTTAATTTGCCCTTTATTTAATGAGGAATTTAAAAAATGGGCAACCTCTTCATTTTCACTATAACCCCGAACCAAATCCACTTGATTTTTCATTAGGGCAATCAATGGAGAAACCACAATGGCACAACCAGGAAGTACCAATGCAGGTAACTGATAGCATAAACTTTTGCCACCGCCTGTAGGCATGATTACAAAAGTGTCGCGGCCACTCATTAAGGACATGATTGCCGCCTCCTGTGTGCCTTTAAAATCAGAGAACCCAAAATTGTTGGATAAGGCGGTTAAAAGGGCAGCTTTATCAATGGATCGGTCATTTTTTATTGCTTTGGAGGTCTTAGATATCGTTTTTTTAGTGGTCGCCATTATAATTATCTTAAAATCAATCTTTTGTATAAACTACAGTACGTTTAAGTTAACGAAAATATGGCAAGAAAGGTTCAAATGGTGGGCATTTTTTTTTAAAGTACCTTTTTTAGCATTTTATTAAAAATTGAGCTGTAAACTAATTGAAACGTTAACTTTGTGCGGCTGGAACTGACAAGCATTTTAACATATTATCCCGCCTTGATAAAGGCAGCGCATTCCAGTAGCTAAAATCAAATATGAAAGAAAACATTATAACCATTGCAAAAAAAGCATTAGCTATAGAATCTGAAGCTTTGGTTGAATTAAATAAATACATCGACGCCTCGTTCGAAAAGGCAGTCACTGCCATTTTAAATAGCAAAGGAAGACTGGTGATCAGTGGTATTGGAAAAAGTGCCATTATCGCTCAAAAAATGGTGGCCACTTTTAATTCAACGGGTACACCCGCATTATTCTTACACGCTGCCGAAGCAATACATGGAGATTCAGGAATGATACAAGCCAATGATATTGTATTAATCATTAGCAAAAGTGGAGAAAGTCCCGAAATAAAAAATTTAGTTCAGTTAGTAAAACAATTTGGGAATACCATTATTGGCATGGTAGGTAATAAGCAAAGTTATTTGGCCACCAATGCGGATTTAATTGTAGATACGACTGTTACAAAAGAGGCCTGCATCAACAACCTAGCGCCTACCTCCTCCACCACCGCGCAAATGGTCATGGGTGATATTATTGCAGTTTGCTTGATGGAATTAAAACAATTTAGCGTTACACAGTTTGCGCAATTTCATCCAGGGGGCAACTTAGGAAAGAAACTTACCTTAACCACCCAAAATTTAGCAGACTCCAATAGTAAGCCTGCTGTGAAAAAAGAAGCAAAAATAAAAGAAGTCATTATTGATATATCAAAAAATAGAATGGGTGCAACGGTGATTACAGATGAAAACAATAAAGTAATAGGTATTATTACTGATGGTGATATTCGCCGTATGTTAGAACAACATGATAATATTCAAAACTTAACCGCAGAAGATATTTATCACACCAACCCTGCGACTATTGCGCCTAATGCATTAGCAGTGGAAGCTTTAGCAATTATGGAACAAAAGGACATCAGCCAATTAATCGTTGCTGATAATCATCAATACATAGGCATGATTCATATTCATGACTTAATGAAAGAAGGAATTTTATAAAATTAACTAGCAATTCAGTGTGTTTAATTGCACACGAATAAAAATAATTAAATTAGATATGAAGAACAAACATCATTATGTTGCTATCATGGCTGGAGGTATTGGAAGTAGGTTTTGGCCTATGAGTAGGACCTCTTTTCCAAAGCAATTTTTAGATGTATTAAATACAGGCAAAACATTAATACAATGGACCTATGACAGGTATACAAAATTCATTCCTGAAGAAAATATATTCATTGTAACTTCAGAAGAATATGTTGACATTGTAAAAAAACAATTGCCCAACCTGCCTGTTGAAAATATTTTAGCTGAGCCTAGCAAAAAAAATACAGCCCCCTGTATTGCCTATATTTCATTTAAGTTGGCGCAAATTGATCCGGAAGCTTGTTTTATTGTAGCGCCTAGTGATCATTTAATTTTAGAAGAAGCTAGTTTTGAAAAAATTAGTTTGCAAGCACTTGACTTTGTAGCCAATATAAAAGCCTTAGCAACGCTGGGTATAAAACCAACCCACCCAAATACGGGTTATGGCTATATACAATATGAAGGACTTGAAGTAGCCCATGGAATTTATAAAGTAAAAACATTCACAGAAAAACCCGATTTGGAAATTGCCGAATCCTTTTTAGCAAGTGGTGACTTTTTATGGAACGCAGGAATTTTTGCTTGGAAAGTAGCTACGATACTAAGTGCTTTTGAAAAAAATCAAACAGAAATGTATGAATTGTTTGATCAAGAAAAACAGTATTTTAATACACCTGAGGAAGCAAAGGCCATTCAAAAAATTTACCCGCAGTGTACGAATATCTCCATTGATATAGCGATCATGGAAAAGGCAGATAATGTATTTGTGATTCCATCTAGTTTTGGCTGGAGTGATTTAGGTACCTGGAATAGTGCGTATGAAAATATTGAAAAAGATTATTTTGGTAATGCAGTAGCTTCGGATAATGTAATTGTGATTGATGCTACTAAGTGCATGATTAACGCACCTAAGGATAAATTGGTGGTGGTGCAGGGTTTGGATGATTTTATTATAGTAGATACCAAAGATGTATTGCTTATTTGCAGTAAAGAAAAAGAACAATCCATAAAAGAATATGTAGCTGAAGTAAAAAGACATAAAGGGGATAAGTACATTTAACCTATTATTTTTAAACCTACCTTAGCTAAATACAAAATTGCTTAATTAAAAGTACCCCCATGGCAACCATCATCAGCGGAACAGGCAGTTACATACCGAGCATCGTAAAAACAAACCTAGCATTTGCTGAAAATACTTTTTATGGAGAGGATGGCATGTTAATTAAAACACCCAATGCAGAAATAGTTGAAAAATTTAAAGATATTACTGGTATTTACGAGCGTAGGTATGCTGAAGAGAATATGAATACCTCTGAAATGGCAAGCAAAGCGGCCGAATTAGCAATTCAAGATGCAGGCATTGATCCAGAAACCATTGATCAAATTATTGTAGCACATAATTTTGGAGATGTGTTGCCAGGGACTATTCAAACAGATACCATTCCAGCACTTGCTTCAAGGGTAAAGCACCATCTAGGTATTAAAAATCCAAATTGTGTAGCTTATGATATTTTATTTGGTTGCCCAGGATGGATACAAGGTGTGATACAAGCGGATTCATTTATTAAATCAGGTATGGCAAAGCGTTGCTTAGTGATTGGTGCTGAAACTTTAAGCAGAGTCGTAGATAGTCATGACAGAGATAGCATGATTTTTAGCGATGGCGCTGGCGCATGTATTGTAGAAGAAGATACAAATACCAACAGTGGTATTTTAGCATCGAGTGTGCAAAGCCATTGTGTAGACGAAACCTATTTTTTATACTTGGGTAAATCCTACCATCCGGAAGGGGATGAAGCAACAAGGTATATTAAAATGAAAGGTAGAAAAGTATATGAATATGCAATCAAAAATGTTCCATTAGCGATGAAGGAATGTATTGAGAAAGCGGGCGTAGATATACTTGGTGTAAAAAAATTCTTTTTACACCAAGCCAATGAAAAAATGGATGAAGGCTTTATTAAGGCCTTGTTTAAGTTATATGATATAAGAATAGTTCCAGAAAATGTAATGCCCATGAGTATTCATGATTTGGGAAATAGTTCAGTAGCCACCATCCCCACCTTATATGACTTAGTTAAAAGAGGAAAATACAAGGAGCACCAGTTACATAAAGGTGATATTGTCATTTTTGCATCCGTGGGTGCAGGTATGAATATCAATGCTATTTGCTACCGCGTATAATTAGACGCTAATACCCTCTTACATTTTTACCTTCCATATAGTTAACAAAAGCTTTGTTACAAACTTTGTTACCGCCTGGTGTAGGATAGTTACCTGTAAAATACCAATCACCTGTGTTGGTTGGGCAACATAAATGCAAATCCTCGATGGTTTGATAAATAACTTCCACTGGAATGCTGAAATTTTCTGGCGTAATTAACTGCGCTATTTTATCTGAAATTTCTTCCGGAGTGAATGGTTTGTATAATTGACGTACCACATTTTCAGAATGCAACTCCCCTTTTGCTTCAAGGGCTTTTATTTTCTGTAATACATCCGTAATTACATTTGACTTACCTGTTTCATTGAGCAAAGCAATCACCGCTCTAAATGCAATAAAATCGCCCATTTTGCTCATATCAATTCCATAACAATCAGGGTACCTAATTTGTGGCGCAGACGAAACCACAATAATTTTTTTAGGGGATAAACGCGCAAGCATTTTAATAATACTTTCCTTTAGCGTAGTACCACGAACAATGCTATCATCAATGACCACTAAGGTATCTTCATCTTTGCGAACGGTGCCATAAGTAATATCATAAACATGTTGTACCATTTCGTTTCTATTGGCATCATCTGTAATGAAAGTTCTTAATTTAACATCCTTAATCGCTATTTTTTCCTGTCTTATTTTTCGATTCACCATGGCCTCCAGTTTTTCTGGATCCACCTCATTTCCCCAACTCAAAATTCGCTCCACCTTAATTTTATTTAAGTATTCCTCCATGCCTTTTACTAAACCATAAAAAGCAACTTCGGCGGTATTGGGTATATAGGAGAAGATGGTGTTTTTCAAATCCTTTTCAATACGATCTAATACTCTTACACTTAAATGATTGCCTAAGGCAATTCTTTCGCGATAAATTTTTTCATCGCTTCCTCTTGAAAAATAGATGCGCTCAAATGAGCAAGCCCTTCTTTCCTTTGGAGTAACTATTTGTTCAATGGTATATTTGCCATGATCATCCACAATCAATGCCATACCTGGCATCAACTCCAATACTTCATTTTCAGCAACATTAAAAGTAGTTCGGATAGCAGCACGCTCACTCGCAGCTACAATTACTTCATCATCAATATAATAATAGGCAGGTCGTATGCCATGCGCATCACGCATAATAAAGCTATAGCCATTACCTAACAACCCTCCAACTGTAAATCCACCATCAAATAAAGGAACCGCATTTTTTAGTACATTGACAATATTGGGATTATTCGGATTGATATGTTCTTCCTTCTCCAAAAAATAATGAACCACTTCCATCATCGCTGCCAAATCACTTTCTTTTTCAAAAGTGCCAGGCGTTACATTGATGTGTTGGTATAATTCCTCTGTATTGACTAAATTAAAATTTCCCGCAAGTGCTAAATTTTTAGCAGGGACTAAATTTCTTTTTATAAACGGATGACAAAATTCAATATTATTTTTTCCTTGTGTGCCATACCTTAAATGTCCCAATAATATTTCACCCATAAAAGGCAAGTGACCTTTCATTAATCCAGGATGTTTGGTAATATCTGGTTGAAATTTTTCGAGCTCTTGAATTTCTAAACCAATTTTGTAAAATAAATCAGCAATGGGTTGTTGTGCGTTGCTACGCAAACGACATAAAAAAGGATTCCCGGGTTCAATATTTAATTTTAAAGTGGCTAATCCTGCCCCATCCTGCCCGCGGTTGTGTTGCTTTTCCATCAAAAGATACAGCTTATTTAAGCCGTAGGTTACCGTTCCTCTTTGTTGAAGATAATAAGAAAAGGGCTTTCTTAAACGAATGTAAGCAAGGCCGCATTCGTGTTTGATCTCATCACTCATGATGTATAAATATTAATACACTTTTTCTGTTATAATTGCGTCCGCCACTTTTGCCCAATCAGTTAATTCAGGACATCCGTGGTATTCTGCATCTACATAAATGTAATAATTCGGTATGTGCTCTTTAAACCAGCTTTCCATTTGTTTGACTTTTTTCTGCTCTAACGCACGCTGGGACACACGGTTATAATCTTCTCTTAGATTTTCTTTATGTGGCAATGTTCTTTCTCTAAAATAAATCAATCGTACGGTTTGTCTTCCACGGTCATCTTGGTAAACTTGTGGATCTGAGATATCTCCTGGCTTTAATGATTTTAGCATCACTACCATATCCTTATCTAATTGATCAATATTTACATAGGAAGATCCATCTCCACCTGTGACTGCACCACCGCTAAATTTACTTCCATCATCGTCACTGTATTTGTTGACTGCTTCTCCAAAACTCATTTTATTTGCAAGGATTTCCTTTTTCACACTATCCAATAAGTTTTTGGTAATGTTAATTTCATCCTTGGTAATAGGTGGAATTCTGAGAATATGTTTAACAACAGCATCATCTCCCGAACGTGAAATAAGTTGGATAATATGATATCCAAATTTTGATTTAATGGGTGCTGAAATTTGACCTTCTTTTAAACGAAATGAACCAGCCATAAATGCAGGATCCCAAGTTTTTTCATTTCTGTTGATATTAAATTGCCCTAGGTTTTCTTTAGAACTTGGATCCTCGGAATACAATTTAACCAATTGGTCAAACTTATTAATTCCAGTTTCAATTTGACGTCTGTAATCGGATAACTGCTTGATCACATATTCTTCAATATCGCGATTTGCTTTAGGGTGCATTATAATTTCTGCAATACTCACCTCACTTTCATATAAGGGTAAGCTATCCACTGGAATTTTATTATAAAAAGCCCTTACTTCAAATGGGGTGATTTTAATTTTTTCAACAATTTTTTCTTGCATGTTTTCAGACAACTTCTGCTCCTTAATTTGAATTCTAAAGTCCTCTTTTAACTGAATAATGCTTCTGCCTGCAACTTCCTCTAACACTTCCTTTGAACCAAATTGTTGTAAGAATTGTCTAATGCGCATATCAATGGCATTTTCTACTTCCTCTTCTGTTACTATAAGTGAATCCTTTTCAGCTTGTAATACCAAGGCTTTACGAATTAATTGCTGCTCAACTATTTGACATGCATTGGGTAAAATTATATTTTCCTCGCCCTGTGCTTGCCTTTTCATATCGAGCATTGTATTCTCGATATCCGATTTTAAAATAAATTTATCGCCGACAGTCCCAATAATTTTATCAGCTAATACTTTTTTTACTTGCGCGTTAACATCAACCGACATGGATAAAAAAAAGAAACAAAAAACAATACTGACTATTTTCATCTACATAATATTAATGTGTAAAGATCTGATTCATGGTCGGTTTTCCCAAAAATCAAATCTTAATTATTTTATAAAGTACGCTTCACTTCTTCTTCCTCAAACGCTTCTACGATATCGCCTACTTTTAAGTCGATAAAGTTTTTGATGGTCAATCCGCATTCCATATTGGAAACAACATCTTTTACATCATCTTTGAAACGCTTTAAGCTTCCTAATTCAGCAGCTTGTCCTTCTCCTTTAGGATATTCAACAATACCATCACGAATGATTCTTATTTTACTATTTCTGCTTAGTTTTCCGTCCAATACAAAACATCCTGCCACGGTCGCTTTATCAAACTTATACACTTCACGTACTTCAACGTTGGCAACAATTTTTTCTTGAATTTTTGGCTCTAACATACCTTCCATGGCGCTCTTAATTTCATCAATTGCGTTGTAGATAATAGAGTATAATTTAATCTCTACGCCCTCTGCTTCCGCCAACTTATTGGCTTGCATACTTGGACGTACATTAAATCCAATAATAATTGCATCCGATGCTGCTGACAATAAAACATCCGACTCAGAAATTTGACCTACCCCTTTCAAAACCACACGAATGGCAATTTCAGTTGTAGATAATTTTTGTAAGGAATCACTCAAGGCTTCTACTGATCCATCCACGTCACCTTTAATGATAATATTCAATTCCTTGAAATTTCCTAAAGCCAAACGACGACCAATTTCATCCAATGTGATATGTTTTCTAGTTCTTAAGCCTTGCTCTCTTAATAATTGAGAACGCTTAGTTGCTAATTCTTTTGCTTCAGACTCGTCATCGAATACTTTAAATTTTTCACCTGCTTGAGGCGCACCATTTAAACCTAATATTACTACTGGTGTTGATGGCGGTGCAGTTTCGATACGTTGGTTACGTTCATTAAACATGGCTTTCACACGACCGTAATATTGTCCTGATAAAATTAAATCACCTTGTTTCAAGGTTCCGTTTTGAACTAATATGGTAGCCACATAACCACGTCCCTTATCTAAAGATGCTTCAATGATTGTACCTGTAGCTTCCTTATTTGGATTTGCTTTCAGGTCTAATAAATCAGATTCTAAAATAATTTTTTCTAATAAAGTATCAACATTCAAACCTTGTTTCGCAGATAATTCTTGGTTTTGGAATTTACCACCCCAAGCTTCCACTAAAATATTCATTTGAGATAATTGCTCATAAATCTTTTGCGGATTCGCGCCATCTTTATCAATTTTATTTACAGCAAAAATCATTGGAACGCTAGCCGCTTGTGAGTGACTAATGGCTTCCTTGGTTTGAGGCATCACTGCATCATCCGCAGCAACAACAATAATAGCAATATCAGTTACTTTCGCACCACGCGCACGCATTGCTGTAAAGGCTTCGTGACCTGGCGTATCCAAGAAAGTAATTGCTTTACCATTTGGTAAGGTTACTTCATAGGCACCAATATGTTGTGTAATTCCTCCTGCTTCACCAGCAACTACATTTGCATTGCGTATATAATCCAGTAAAGATGTTTTACCATGATCTACGTGTCCCATGATAGTGACAATTGGAGGACGCTCTACTAAATTTGCTAAATCTTCTGCTTCCTCTTCCTCATCTAATTCTTCCACATCTTCTAATCCAACAAATTCAACTTCAAATCCAAATTCACTTGCGACTAATTCAATTACCTCCGCATCTAAACGTTGGTTAATGGAAACCATGATACCCAAGTTCATACACTTGCTAATGATATCTGCAAAGCTTACATCCATCAAACTTGATAATTCACTTACGGTAACAAATTCTGTTACTTGTAATTTATTATCACTTATTTCATTTTGTTCATTTTCTGCAGCTTCTTCTCTTTTCGCACGACGATATTTAGATTTCAAACTTTTACCGCGACCCCCTTGGCCTGATAATTTAGCTTGCGTTTCCTTAATCTTATCTTGAATTGCTTTTTGACCGATTTCTTTTTGCTCTGCAGTTTGAGGTGCATTACGATTACCACCAGGACGAGCACCACCACCTAGTCTTGCGCCGCCACCTGGTCTTGCGCCGCCTTGTCCTTGGTAGCCACCACCGCCTGGACGGTTTCCACCTTGTCCTTGATAGCCGCCGCCTGGACGAGTGCCGGCTTGTTGTCCACCGCCTTGTTGTCCACCACCTTGTTGCGGACGACCCGTTGGTGTAGGAATACGTTTACGAACACGCTTTTCCTCCTGATTCATTGGCTTAGGTCTGGTATCACTATTAACAGATAAATCAATTTTACCCATCACTTTTGGACCTTCTAATTTATCAGCTCTAATATTTTCAATTTTCCCATGCACGTTTTCAGGTGCAATGGAATGATCCACTGGTGAATCTTTTTTAGGAGCTGCTACTTTTTTAGCAGGCTCTTGTTTTGGGGCTACTGCCTTCTCATCTGGGGCTTTTGGTTCCTCCGCTTTTTTTGCAGATTTTTTTGGTCTTGTAGATGAATCTATTTGAGATAAATCTATTTTATTGATCACCTTAGGTGCTTCAACTTCTTGCGCTTTTATATTTGTAGTAGTCGCTTCTTCAGGAACAGCTTCAGTTTCTTCCTTCTTTGCTTTTGCTGCTTTAGGTTTTTCTGCTTGTTCAGCAACGGCTTCTTTGGCTTTTGGGGCGGGAGGGACTTCTGCTACCAGTGCTTTTTTAGCAACTACTTCTTCTGGTTTTTTTGCTTTATCTGTAATTGCATTTTTAGGCAATTCGACATGATCTGCTTTATCCCTAGCAACCTTGTCGCCCTGGAATTCAGCTTGCAAAGCATAATACTGCTCCTCAGTTAATTTAGCCGCTGGCTTAAGGTCATCCTTAGGGAAACCTTTTTTTGAAAGGAATTCAATCAAGGTATCTTGACCGATGTTGAATTCCTTAGCCGCAGCTAACAATCTTGGTAATTTCAATTCTGACATTCTGTTGTTTTTTGCCCCTTTTTTTTAGGAACGAGTAACCTAATACAAATATACTTTCAAAAATCAAGGTTATTCACCTTTATCAAACTCTTCTTGTAAAATTCGACGAACATCCGCAATGGTCTCTTTTTCCAAATCTGTTCTTCTTTCTAGCTCATCTGCACTTAATTTAATAACGCTACGCGCTGTATCACAACCCACACGCTTAAATTCATCAATAATCCAGGTTTCGATTTCATCGCTAAATTCATCTAAATCAATATCAAACTCATCTACAATCTCCTCGTCCTCACGATAAACATCTAATTCATAGCCCGTTAATTCAGCGGCCAATTTGATATTTACCCCACGACGACCAATGGCTAATGAAACCTGATCTGCAGGTAAATAAACTTCGACACGTTTGGTGTCGTTGTCTATATTCATATAGCTGATTTTGGCAGGCGTTAAAGAACGTTGAATTAATAATTGTGTATTGGTTGTAAAATTAATGACATCAATATTTTCATTTTTCAACTCTCTAACGATACCATGAATACGACTTCCTTTCATACCCACACAAGCACCTACTGGATCAATTCTATCATCAAATGATTCAACGGCAACTTTTGCACGCTCCCCTGGTTCACGCACAATTTTTTTAATGGTAATTAAACCATCAAAAATTTCTGGTACTTCAATTTCTAATAATTTAGCAAGGAACAATGGACTTGTTCTTGATAAAATAATAACAGGTGAATTATTTTTCATATCCACTCTTGCAACTACGGCACGAATGTTTTCACCTTTCTTAAAAAAGTCCTGTGGAATTTGTTCTGTTTTTGGTAGAATCAATTCATTACCTTCTTCATCTAGTAACAAAACTTCTTTTTTCCAAACCTGATAAATCTCTGCATTGATAATTTCACCAATACGATCTGAATATTTTTTTACTAATACATTCTTCTTCAAATCATTAATACGAGAAGCTAAAGTTTGTTTCGCAGCCAAAATTGCTCTACGACCAAAATCTAGAATATCCACTTCCTCATATAAGTCCTCACCTATCTCAAAGTCAGGCTCTATCTTGATTGCGTAGGAATACGGTACTTCCTCTAAAGGATTGTCCACATCATCATCGGGTCTAATTTGACGACGACGAATAATTTCCAAATCTCCTTTTTCGGCATTCACGATTACATCAAAATTTTCGTCACTACCGTACTTTTTTCTGATCAAAGTTTTAAAAACATCTTCAACCACTTTCATCATCGTTGGGCGATCTATATTTTCAGCATCTTTAAACTCCTGAAAAGCTTCGATCAAATTTATACTTGCCATAACATAATTTTTTTTCAAGCATGCAGCTTGATGATTTGTTAAAATTGAACTTGAACTATTGTTGATTTAATATTTTCATATGGTATTTGCATTTGCTGTTGCAATGCTTTTTTTCCTTTACCCTCCGTCCACTCCAAAGTAATTTCCTGTTCCCCAACTTCTAATAACTGCCCTTCCTTTTCAACGCCATCATTTGTAGTAACCAATACCTTACGACCTTTATTTTTTTGATATTGTCGTTGTAATAATAATGGTTCATCTACCCCAGGTGATGAAACTTCTAATGAAAAATCACCTTCCGGGAACCAAGCTTCTTCCTCTATAGCTTTGTACAATTTTCGATTAAAAAAAGTACATCTTTCAATCGGTAAACCATTATCTCCGTCCAAAAACACTTTAATATTATTGGTCGGCTTTACTTTAATTTGAACACAAAAATAGCTTTGATCCTCTGCTAACAAAGGGTCAATGACTGCTTTTACCTTATCGATTAATACACTTGGTTCCATAATTAAAAAAGAAGAAGGGAACGATTTCGTTCCCTTCGATAGCTTTTACACTACACCAAAGGTAATAAAACGGGATGAAATATCCCAATAATATTAAGAGACCCCTTATTTTTGCAGTATGAGTAAGCTGATTTTTTACGGGATAATGATCTATTTCCTTTACAAATTAATTTTCAATGTGGTTGTGCCAGTTAGTAAAGGGGTTAGAACAGTGAGGCAAACGATGGCACAAGCTAGGGATGCCGCAGCCAAGCAACAAGCCAATTCAAATGCAAGTTCAAATAGTACTTTTAACAGCAATCCCAAGCCTGCTAGTCCTCCAATAGAAGCAGAATACATTGAATTTGAAGAAGTTAAGAAGAAATAATCCCCTCACTTACACAGCGCTTGCCATGTTGGTCTCATTGGATAGTTTGACCCTTTTGAGGCTTATTATTACCTACAAGTAAGCTTGAATTTCATTTTCTAGCATCATACTAGGTTTTAGGTGAAGCACTTTCAACCCTACCGAGGCAGCAGCTAAAATATTGGGTTCATTATCATCTACAAATAAGGTTTCACCTGCCACCAACCCCTCTTTCTCTAATATATGAGTAAAAGAAAATGGATCGGGTTTGCGCATCCCCATTTTATGAGAATAATAGGGCGTTTGAAATAAGGACTCAAATGGATAATCAGCCACCTCTCTTTCAAATTCTGGAATGAAATGATCACAATGAATTTGATTGGTATTGGAATATAAAAAAGTGGGATAGGTTTTATTATTATCCTTCACCCATTGAATGCTAGATTTTCTAAAACCAACTAACAATGAATTCCATGCAATAGTAATTTGATCATTGGTTAAAGGCAAATTTGATAATGCACGAAACCCATCAAAAAATGTTTGTTCATTGACAAAACCCATTTCAAGATCAAGAAATAATTGATGTGATTGATTTAAGGTAAAATGGGTCTCGATATCTTTTATTCCGATGGATGTAAAGCCATCATTCATTTTTTTAAAATCAATATCATATAAAATATTTCCTAAATCGAAAATTAAATTTTTAATTGGTGTATTCATTGCGTTTATGTTTGAAATGCTTACAGGCATTGCATTTAATTAGTATATAATTATAAGGGTAGTTCGGTGGTGGTTTTTATTTCATCCATCACAAACAAACTATTGATATGTGCCACCATGGGAAGCACAGCTAATTTTTCTTGATAAAATTTATTATAAGACTCCACATCCTTGGTCACTAATTTTAAAAAATAATCGAAATTCCCTGATACCAAACTACAGGAAATAACTTCGGGATACTGTGCAATGATTTGTTCAAATTCGGAAAAATTATTGGTGGTTTGTTTGTCTAAAGTCACATGACAATGGACGATTAAACCAAGGTCAATTTTTTTTCTATCTAATATGCCTACATACCCTTGAATATATCCTTCTAATTCCAAACGTTTAATGCGATCATGTGTTGGGCTCATGGAAAGGTTCACTTGTGCGCTGATCTCTTTAATTTTTGCCAAAGCATTTTTTTGCAAAATTTTCAAAATGGCAATATCAATAGCATCTAAACTCATAGGGGTTGCATTCAAGGTGAAGGAATAAATTCTGCCCTAGGGCAAAACCGCAGTCAAAATTACCGACAATTTCTTAAAATACTAAATTTTATAGTATATTTTACTGAATATTTGAATTTTAGACATAATATTTCCTTTTTGATGATATTTATCCAGTAATTAAATCAAATATTATGATTATCGGATGCCCAAAAGAAATTAAAATTCAGGAGTACAGAGTAGGTTTAACCCCTGAAGGTGCAGATGCACTTGTAAGACAAGGCCATACTGTTTATGTTGAAACGAAAGCAGGTGCTGGTTCGGGATTTTCAGATGAGGCCTATATTAAAGCAGGCGCTTCTATTTTAGCAACTGCTGCTGAAGTATTTGCTATTGCTGAAATGATCATAAAAGTAAAAGAACCATTAGCAGTCGAATTTCCATTAATAAAAGCTGGACAAATATTATTTACTTATTTCCATTTTGCGGCATCCAAAGAATTAACCGATGCAATGATGAAATCATCGGCAGTTTGTATTGCTTATGAAACGGTGGAGTTACCAGATGGTTCCTTACCATTATTAGTACCTATGTCCGAAGTTGCAGGAAGAATGGCCATAAATGTAGGTGCGTATTATTTAGGAAAACCATTCGGCGGAAAAGGAAAATTATTAGGGGGTGTACCTGGCGTAAAACCAGCGGAAGTATTAATTATAGGTGGTGGTATTGTGGGAACGCAAGCTGCTAAGATGGCGGCGGGCTTAGGCGCGAATGTAACTATTATGGATACCAACTTAACAAGATTAAGATATTTATCGGATGTAATGCCAGCGAACGTGGTTACACAATATTCTACTTTAATGGCGATACAAGAAAAATTACCAACGGTTGACTTAGTGGTTGGTGCTGTTTTATTACACGGTGCAAAAGCGCCTCACTTAATTAAAAAAGTGGACTTGGCATTAATGGAAGCAGGTACCGTGGTGGTAGATGTTGCAGTAGATCAAGGAGGATGTATAGAAACATGTAAACCAACCACACATGAAAACCCAGTGTACATGGAACAAAATATTTTACACTATTGCGTTGCAAATATGCCAGGGGCAGTACCGCAAACATCAACACGCGCGTTAACACAAGCTACACTTCCTTATGCAATTGCGATTGCAAATAAAGGATGGGAAAAAGCATGTGTTGAAAATGCAGCACTTGCAAAAGGATTAAATATTAAAGCAGGAAAAATATTACATAAAGGGGTAGCGGATGCGTTTAATGCATAATAAAGATTTAAACAGAATATAGTTTCAATAAAATATATTTTAATTGACGACTTACCTCAACAAAAACGCCCCGAATTATCGGGGCGTTTTTTATAGAACATCAAGTTTTTAAATACAGAGCTTAGTTCCAAATAGACCAACCTTTCCACCAGGTTTGATTTACACCTGATGTTGCAACACCTCCTCTGAAAGTTACTTTTTCGAAGAAAGCATTTTGCAATTTAGAATCTGTGAAACTTCCGTTTATTTTGTAATCTAAATGCCCTGCAACACCTAACGAACCAATAGATGAAGAAAAACTTCCACCACTTGCATAAGGTGTAAAATCAGGATTCTTATAATTAAATGGCTGAATCAATTTTAACACGTCAGGAGCAGCCGTTGTTAAAATAGTATTGCCATGGTATGCATTTGAAAACCAAGTTAATATACTTGCATCAGTAGCACCAGTAGGTGTACCATTAACTACATATTTCACATTCACTGTATTACCTGCGAAAGTACAGTTTCTTACTCTGATCGTACTATCATCAATGTTTTTATCAACAGCAGTTCCAGTAGAAGCGTCAATTAATAAAGCAGTAGGCCATCCTGCAAATATTGAGTTCATGATTGAAATACCAGAGTTTCTTCTGATTTGAGCACCTGCTAAATACAAAGTATTTCCTTTACCATACGTTGGATCAATTCTTGGTCCAATTGCAGTGATATTAGAGAAAACCGCAGTTGTTTTTGGAGACAAAGTTGAACCTTTACCATCGTTGTCAGATTCAAAAGCTTCCGATTTAGAAATATCCGCAATTGCCGAATCTCTTAATACGATACCAAATTGAACATTACCTGCATAACCATAGTCTGTATCAAAATCATCATCCTGTGTTTTGTAAGCAATCAAATATTTACAGTTCACTGTACCACCAAACCACTCGTAAGCATCATCTTTTGCGTAGGTAACTTGAATATGATCAATAGTGGTACCACTTCCAACACCAGCCATTGTTAAACTGTTCAACTCATTATCTGGTTGGTAAGCATAACCCGCATATTCAATTCTAACGTATTGTAAAATACCACTGTTATCTGCATCATTGCCCGTAGGGAAATCAGCATCACCTGATCCAGCCAATCCGTATCCTACTTGCGTGTCATTCACACCACCCTCCACCGAAGTTAATCCTGTCACTGCAGTACCTTTCCAAGTTAAAGCTTGGTTTACTTTTGCGGTTCCTAATAAAACAATACCTCCCCAATCTCCTGACTGTGGATTTTGCGATGCAGATGTAAACACGATAGGTTTATCCGCAGTTCCTTTAGCAATTAATTTTGCACCACGACAAATAACTAATGATGCCACATCTAAACCAGATTTGCCTTTTACAGTTGCACCTTCTTGTATTGTTAAAGTAACGCCTTTGGTAACATAAACTATTCCAGAAAGGTAGTTTACATCTTTTGCATACATAGTAGTGTCTTTTGTAATTTTTCCTGACAAGGTGACGATATTGCTTACAACACCCACTGGAGTAACTTCCTTGGTTACTACGAAGATTTCTTTTTCACCGTCTACTTCGATTTTTCTACAACCAGTAATGGCTAGGAAAGCGAATGATAAAATTAATAGCTGTTTCATTGTTTTGTTATTTAAAAAAAATATTTAATTTATAATAAGGAATAGTTAATTGTTACGCCATAGGTGGTACCGAATTTTCTTGACAATCTAATTGCATCCGTTGTTGTGTTATAATCGGTATTAGCATTATTATTTTGATAGAAAATTTGTCGTTGATTCAACAAGTCGGAAATAGTTAATTTAATTTCTGCTTTATTTTTTGCAAATTTCTTACTTACTTGAAAATCAATCAAAGCTCTTGGATTTTCATACACATCTGGTGTACCCGCTCCTGCTTGAATATCTCCCACTAAATAAATGCGCTTACCTACTTGATTGAATAATATTGTTGTATTAAAGCCTTTTTCAATAACATCATATAAAATACCCGTATTGATTAAATAAGGTGATTGTCCTTGAAGTGACCTACTGATATTCAACGCTGCATCATCAATTTTTGAATTAATATATGAACCATTCGCTTGTAATGTAAAGCGTTTAGATAATTTTTTGCGTCCTTCAATCTCAAATCCAAAAGCTATTGCTTTAGAAACATTTTGGAAGGAAAATAGACTTGAGCCGCCAGCACCTTCTTGGAAAATACTTTCAATTGGATTTTCGAAATTCTTATAAAAAATACCAACAGTAAACATCTCACCTGCAGCAGGGTATAATTCATATCTTACATCAGTATTCGTAATTTTTGTTCTTTTTAAGGAAGGATTACCGGATACAGATGCGTTTAATTCAAAATCATAAATATTTAGTGCAGAAAGCTCTCTTAATTCTGGTCTGATAACAGTTTGTGATCCTGTAATTCTTAAATTAGCCTTTTGAGATAATTTAATAGTTGCATTTACACCTGGTAGATAATCGGTAACTTTTGAATAGGTATGTCTTGGATCCCATTTTTTTACCGAGCCTACTAATTGGTCAAAATTTTCTACCCTTAAACCCCAAACTATTCTTAAACCATCAGATAATTTATTATCAAATTGGACAAAGCCGGCATTTAAAATAGTATTAGCTAAATATCTAAAGTTTCTATTTTCAATTGAATTGAACGCAAATTTATTATCAGTACCAGTTCCGAAATTAGTAGAAACAAATGCAGATTCAGCTGGCAATAATCTTAACGCCGGATTATCTACTGGCATGGTGATGGCAAATAATTGCGCATCGTACAAACGATCCTTGATTTGAATCATGTAACCCGCCTTAATTGTTTGTTGTTTAACTTTTAATGTTAAGTCGCCACCGCCCGTATATATATAGTCAGATAAAGTTTGAAATATTCTACTACCTGATTGTTGCGATAAAGTGTTTGAAATATTTAATACATATGGATCACTACCTGTAAAACTTTTTGTATACATTATTCTTCTTTGGTCAGGCGTATACGCATCTAAAATATTAAACGCACCATACCAGTTAAATTTTAATTTTTGTGACAAACTATGTTCTCCATTCAATTGATTGGTGAAAAATATATTTTGTCCAAACACAAATTCATTTCCTTTTACCAAATCCTGTCTTGAATAGTCCTTGCCTAACCTAGAATTATAGACATTGGATGTTTTCACGTTCACGATTGCTTTGTAACTAATTTTATTTAATGGATTTAAGAATATGGATAAACCAGCAAGAGCGCCCATATTAATATCCTGAAAATATTTGTTATCCCTTAATTCAGTGATTGGATTAAATTTTTCGTCAGTAATTCCGTTTTGATTATTGGTATTATCTTGAAATCGATAAGAATTAGCATAACTCACACCAATCATACCGCCAATTTTTTTACCCCATAATGTTCCAGAAAAACCGCCATTCATTTGTACGCTTAAATTTGGTTTTGCAGTTGTTAACACTGGCGCCCAGTTATTAGACATTGTTTTTCCTAATGCAGTTTTAGCAGCTAGGCTTGATGTGTCAAAATTAGATTTAGTTGTATAGCCAGTAGGTAAAGCCCTTGTACCATCATCTAATCCTAACCAATCTGTTTTGCCACCCTTATCTTTAAAAAAGTCTTTACCAGTGATTAAGCTATTGACGCTTGTCCCTAATTGAACATTAAAGAAATTTTTTGTTGGAATATCTTTTGTATTTACTTGAATTAAACCACCCGCCCACTCACCTGGTAATTCAGGTACAAAAGCTTTATTAATAATTATATTGTCAATGATTTGAGAAGGAAACAAATCAAAAGAGAATGTTTTGCGATCCGCTTCAGTGCTCGTTAATAATATACCATTTAACATGGCTTGGTTATAACGATCCGCCAAACCTCTTACAATGATGTACTTCCCTTCTTGGATAGAAGCACCCGGTGTTCTTTTTAAAATTTCGGCAGTATTACGATCTGGACTTCTTTTGATGGACTCGGCAGAAATAACGGAAGCAACTGTGTTGGTATTTTTTTGAAATGCGATTAATGCATTGTCCATAGCACCTTTATTACTTGTTTTGGTAGCACTTACAGTAACATCAGTTAATCTAGCGCCTGATTCTTCAAGTAAAATATCTAATAAAACCTCTTCACCTGCGTTTGATGCTGATATATCGGCAACTGTTTTTGATTCATACCCTACATAGGATAAGGTAAGTGTATATTTTTTATTTACATCTATTGTAAAGCTATATCTACCTTCTACATCTGACTTTGATACTTGCGTTTTGTCAGATTTTAAGGTTAACGAAACTCCAATTAAAGCATCATTTTTAACACTGGTAATTTTTCCTGCGATTTTAGCTTTTTGCGCTTGAGAAATTATTGCAAATCCTACGAAACAAATTAAGAGTAATAACCTTTTCACGATGTAATTATTTATTCAGCAAATATTACATTTCAATGTTACCGGAATGTTAACGCAAAGTGAACTTAATATTAACTATTTATAAGCACCTCCCTTATAATACAACTAATTGTAAATCAATTAATTAAAAAAGGCGATTTTTTCAAATCGCCTTAAAAGTATTAACCGTTTTATGAATTACAATTTATCCAAATGATACACACTATGCAAATTCTTAGTAGAGGTAAATGTTACATTCAAATCCTTGATTAAGCCATCATTAATATCATACACCCAACCATGTAAATGTAAGGGTTGTTTATTTTTCCATGCATTTTGCACAATAGATGTTTTTCCTAAATCATGTACTTGCTCCATCACGTTTACTTCCACAAAACGCCTCGCCCTTTGCTCCATATTTTTGATTGCATCTAATTCTTTGTGATGATACCTATATACGTCCTTAATATGTCTTAGCCAGTTATCAATTAATCCAATCTGCTTATTTCCCATAGCTGCCAATACACCGCCACAGCCATAATGTCCACATACTATAATGTGTTTCACTTTTAATACTTCCACTGCATAGGACAAAACACTCAACATATTCATATCGCTATGTACTACCATATTGGCAATATTACGATGCACAAACATTTCTCCAGGATTCGTTCCGGTGATGATATTGGCAGGCACCCTGCTATCAGAACAACCAATCCATAAGTATTCCGGATTTTGGCTATTAGCCAATTTATCAAAATAGTTGGGTTCTATAGCTAATTGATCTGCTACCCATTGCTTGTTGTTTTCTAGAAGTTGCTTGTATGATTTTTCCATTCCTTAATAAAATTAGTCATTATTTTGGATTTTGTTTAAAGTTTAAACAGCAGATAACGCCCTTATTTAAGGCGAATTGACTTAATTTTATTACATGGGTATACTAATAGAAGTGTTGGGCTGGATTGCCTCTGTATTAATTGTAGGCTCATATGCCTTAAACATTACTGGCAGATTGTCTGCCTCAAGTAAAACCTATGTTTTAGCGAATATTATTGGAGGTATATTTTTTGTGGTAAACACCTATTATCACAAAGCCTACCCTTCCATGATCGTGAATGTGATTTGGGTCATTATTGCCATTTATATGATCAGCAAGAAGAAGAAAAATAATGCCAAAAATGACTAGATTTTTGGGTTGTGCAAACGCAATTCCGATTGCTTAAAATATTAATCATAGATGCCCTTAAATAAATTAAATACTACGATCACAAGTTGGCTAAAATGGATCGCCATGTATATACTCATTGGTGGTATCATAGGGACGGCTACTGCATTTTTTTTACAAACCTTAGATGATGTTACCCTGTTTCGTGAGGAACATCTTTGGGTCATATATTTTTTACCTATTGCAGGTTTAGTGATTGGATTACTCTATTATTATTATGGAACTGCTGCGAATAAAGGCAATAACTTATTAATTGAAACGCACCATTCTTTAGAGAATGGAGAAACCCCAAAACCGGTTCCATTTAAAATGGCGCCTTTAGTTTTATTTAGCACCCTGTTAACACATATTGCTGGAGGATCTGCTGGTAGGGAAGGAACTGCTGTTCAAATGGGCGGTGCAATAGCAGATCAGTTCACAGGATTATTTAAGTTAAATACAGCAGATCGAAAAACGATATTAATCATTGGTATTAGTAGTGGATTTGCAGCGGTGTTTGGTACACCCTTGGCTGGTGCCATCTTTGCGTTAGAAATATTAAGCATTAAAAAAGTCAAAATCAATCAGGTATTCGGCAGTTTTTTTGTTGCCTATGTCGCACATTATTCCTGCTTGGCTTGGCAAGTAAAACATACTATTTATAGCGTCCCCAATATACCCGTAATATCCCTAACAACTTTACTTTGGGCAATTGCTGCTGGTATCATTTTTGGATTAACTGCACTTGCATTTACTTCCACTGGAAAATTATTTGAAAATATATTTAACAAAATAAAGTTTGCCCCCTTGCGCCCTTTTATTGGTGGGATTATTATCGCATTATTTATTGTTGTATTTAATAGTACAAAGTTCATTGGATTGGGAATTCCAACTATCCAAGATGCATTTATAAATAATGCAGGCCAATTTGACTTCGCCATCAAATTAATTTTAACCAGTTTTACTTTAAGCGCGGGTTTTAAAGGAGGTGAGGTGACGCCATTATTTTTTATTGGGGCCACATTAGGTAATCTATTAATCTGGTTTATCCCTTTACCCATGGCGCTTTTGGCAGGCATGGGATTTGTTGCCGTTTTTAGCGGTGCTACCAATTGTGTTTTTGCGTCTATAGCGCTGGGATTAGAATTATTCGGAATGAAAGCAGGTATATATGTTGGCCTTGCAAGTATAGCTGCTTATTTTACCTCAGGATCCAATGGGATTTATAATGCTAAATTAAAATTAGGAGCGAAATATATTGCGTATAAATATTTTAAGAAAATTGCGAAATTATGACCTCGTTACAGGACGTGTTAAACAAGTGGGACCACCGCCGCCTTTGACGCTGATTTCCGCACCTTCATATTCAATTACTTTACAGCCGGCCGCTTCGAGACGAGATTTGGTAATAGGATTCCCCTTGACCATCAAGCAAACCCTTGGCGCCAATGCCAATACATTACAACCCATACTGTCAAATTCCTCATCAGGCACTTCCACTAATTCAAAACCGCGCGCAATTAATAAATTTCGAAATGCAATAGGCATTAAGGGAGAATACACCACTGCTAAATTATTATCCACTGGACTTAACACCGACATTAAATGAAATACATCCGATGGTCCTTTGTAATGGGGCATATCCGCAGTAATCACTTTCACCAATATTGGATTTAATAATTCTTTGAGTTGTTGAATACCCGCTTCATTCGAACGATAAGTATTACCAACTGCTAGTGTAGTTGCATCTAACCAAGCCACATCACCACCTTCAATAGTTCCTGGCGCTACAATACTTCCTAAAACAGGTATGCCTTGTTCTGCATAAGCGCGCGCTTGTGCAGCAGGTTCATTTTTTCGTCCTTCCTTTCCCATATTACAAATAATCATGCCATGACTAGTTGCAATAGCAGCATCTCTGCAATAAATGGAATCCATATTCACAGAAGCATCTTCCTGAAAATATAAAATTTCAGCACCATACTCCTTTAAAATATTTTCAAATGCATCATACTCAACAAGTGCTTGGTTGATGTCAGGTTTGCCTAAATAATTTAAAGATTCCCAATGCTGATGTATATGTTCTTCATTTATAAAAGCAGCGCTTGCTTTTTTTATAAATACGGTTTCTAATTTACCAAATTCAGAATGCGCTAAATGACTCATGTAAAAAATATTATGATTTGGAAAAAGTTGAATTATTTTCCGATTTTTCTCTCTTCCAAACAGCAAAAACATAAATGGGCACTGATGACATCGTTAGGAAAAAACCCCAGAAAACAGATTCTTGTCCTAAACCTATCATCAACCACAAACAAAAAATAAAAGTAAGGGTAGCCAATAAAATAGCTAGCGCTAAATATTTACTTGATTGGAAAGGTAATTTAAAACGCAGAATCAAATAAGCGGCTGTACAAAAAATATAGGGTATTAAAATAGTAGAAGTAGTCATTAACATTAAAAATTTAAATTGGTCTACCAAGCCTTTGGTATAATTCATACACATAAACACCGAAACAAATACACTTGAAATGACCACGCCTAAAACCGGTATCCCTTTTGAATTCACTTGCATAAAAACAGTGGGGAATAATTTGTCCTTCGCAATCGCAAATGGTAATTGACCTTGAATTAATATATAGCCATTCAGGGCCCCAAAAGCTGCAATAGCAACCCCTGCACTTACCCAATAGGCTGCGCCATGACCCCATATTAATACAGCAGCATCTGCAAAGGGCGTAACACTTGTTTTTAATTGTGCGGCAGGAATCATACCCATAATACTCACTGTACTTAAAATATATACCACAGTGGCAATCAGCGTTCCAAGTGTCGTAGCCTTGGCCACGGTAGCTGCAGAATTAGTAACACTGCCCGAAGGAATCGTAGCACATTCAATACCTAAAAAAGCAAAAAAAGTTAAGGTAGTTGTAGCTGTTATTGCTGCAATATTACCTGTGCCACTTGTATTAAACGGTAAGAAATTTTTCCATTGAATATAAAATAATCCCACAACGCCAATTAATATAATAGGTACGATTTTTAAAATGGTCGAAATTAATTGAACTACTCCTGATGTAAATATACCCAAGGAATTTACCCAAGTTAAAAACCAAATGGTTGCTAAACCTGTGATAATAGCTAGTGTTGCATTAGTTGCTAATGCAGGGATGAAAGTGCTTAATGCGCTGATAAAAGAGACCGTTATAGCTGCATTGGTACACCATACCGAAACCAAATAACCCCATGCAACTAAAAAGCCTGCAAAATCACCGAGACCTTTTTGAGAATAAGCATAAGGACCTCCATTAGCCGCTGGTAGCAACCAACTTAAATGCGCAAATACTTTTGAAAGTAAAAAAGCGCCAATGGCCGAACAAACCCAGCCTAGTAAACTAATGCTTCCAAAACTAGCCAATGTAGCAGGCATTAAAAAAACACCCGCACCTATCATATTGCCTACTACTAAAGAAGTACTAGTCCATAAACCCAGTTTTTTATCGGCTGTTTGCATTGCCTAAATATACCTATTAATGATGTTCTCTATTAATTCTTGCTGTCCGCTGATGGATGCTGGTTCTCCATTTTCAATAGCAAAGTTGCGTAAATCTTCCAGGCTTAATTTTCCTTGCTCAAATTCCTTACCCTTGCCTGAATCAAAAGAAGCATATCTATTTGCACGGATTTTTTTGTATTCAGATTTTTGTAAAATGGCATCTGCTGTAATTAAAGCGCGCGCAAAAGTATCAATACCACCAATATGTGCATGGAATAAATCAGCAGCATCCGTTGAATTTCTTCTGCGTTTAGCATCAAAATTAATGCCACCACCTTGGAAGCCACCCGCTTCAACAATGATCAACATGGATTCTACCAACTCATTAATATTGGTAGGGAACTGATCGGTATCCCATCCATTTTGATAATCACCGCGATTCGCATCCATACTACCTAACATACCTGCATCTGCTGCAACTTGTAATTCATGTTGGAAGGTATGACCCGCCAATGTCGCATGGTTCACTTCAATATTTAATTTAAAATCATTCAGTAAATTATATTGTCTTAAAAAACCAATTACGGTTTCTGAATCATAATCATATTGATGCTTAGTTGGCTCACATGGTTTTGGCTCGATAAAGAAAGTACCCTTAAAACCATTTTTACGCGCATAATCTTTTGCTGTATGTAAAAATTTCGCCAAATGTTCTTTTTCTCTTTTCATGTTGGTGTTTAACAAGGACATATATCCTTCACGACCACCCCAGAATACATAGTTCTCGCCACCCAAAGCGATAGTTGCATCTAATGCCCCTTTTACTTGTGTAGCCGCATGTGTTAAAACATGAAAATCAGGATTGGTGGATGCACCATTCATATAACGTTTGTTGCTAAATACGTTCGCAGTGCCCCACAATAGTTTCACACCACTCGCGTCTTGCTTTTGTTTAAGATAAGCAGTTAATGCAGCTAATCTTTTTTCATTGTCATGAACATCATTGGTAAAATCAACCACATCCACATCATGAAAACAATAATAAGGCAAACCTAATTTGGTAATAAATTCAAAAGCAGCGTCTGCTTTATCTTTTGCACGTCCGACTGCATCTGCATTATTATTCCATGGATATATTAAAGTGGGTTCGCCAAAAGGATCGGCACCATTACCAACAAAACTATGCCAATAAGCAACTGCGAATCGTAACCATTCTTTCATTGGCTTACCTGCCACCACTTTGGATTCATCATACCAACGATATGCTAAAGGGTTATCACTTCCTTGTCCTTCAAATTTTACTTTTTCAATTCCTTTGAAAAATTCTTTTTCACCTAATACAACTGACATAACTTAATTTTTAAAAAATTTACTAAAATTATTTTTTGTTTATAAATACTTTTCTAATGATTTGTGCCAATCCAAATATAATTCGTTAAACCCTTTTGCGTTGGATGGTTCCATTACTTTAATAGGTTTAAAATTACTAAAAGCTTCGGTGGCATTTTTATACGTACCGGAACCTATTCCTGCACCAATCGCTGCACCTACACTACCATCCGTATGGTATAATGCAACTGGCACATTAGTCGCATTTACAAAAGCTTCTGTAAATACATCACTTAAAAACATATTTGAATACCCTGCACGAATAATGCTTGGATTCATACCGTTACTGCGCATAATATCAAGGCCATATCTAAACGTAAAAGCAATGCCTTCCTGCGCCGCTCTAAAAATATGTGCTTCACTATGTTTATTGAAATCGATATTTACAAATTGTGCACCAATCATTTTATTATTAAAAATACGCTCAGCCCCATTACCAAAAGGCATAATTTGTAAGCCATCGCTTCCGGGTTGAATATGACTGGCGGCTTGGTTCATTTGCGGATAATCATTACCAGCACCTACCATTTTTTTCACCCAACTATTTAAAATACCGGTGCCATTAATACAAAGTAATACACCCAATCTGTTTAATTGATCAGTGTGATTGACATGCGCAAAAGTATTCACCCTTGATTGTGGATCATAGGTAATCTTATCTGTAACCCCATAAATCACCCCCGAAGTGCCTGCTGTTGCTGCAACTTCACCCGGTTCCAAAACATTTAAGGATAAAGCATTGTTGGGTTGATCTCCCGCTTTATAAGTAATAGGAATGCCTGATTTTAAATTTAATTTAGCAGCAACTTCAGGAAGTAATTCACCATGATTGCTAAATACAGGTTGAATATTTGGTAATACTAATTGATCAAATCCATAATATTTCAAAATATCTTTTGACAGTTCATTGTTTTTGAAATCCCAAAATATGCCTTCTGATAAAGAGGAGATACTCGTAGTGATATGACCCGTAAATTTCATTGAAACAAAATCACCAGGCAGCATCACATGCGCGATCTTATCATAAATAGCAGGTTCATTTTGTTTCACCCAAGCTAATTTTGATGCGGTAAAATTTCCAGGTGAATTTAACAAATGGCTTAAACACTTTTCAGGACCAATGGCATTAAACGCAGCATCACCAATACTTACCGACCTACTATCACACCAAATAATACTATCTCTTAGCACTTGCTTATTTTGATCAACCAAAACCAATCCATGCATTTGATAGGATATTCCAATCGCGCTAATATCAGCAGGTGCAAATTTTTTGGTGTTGTTTAATTTTAAAATGGCTTGTTGAATATGATCCCACCACATTTCAGGCGACTGCTCGGCCCATCCTTTTTCAAGGGAGGTAATTGCTGATTCGGTTTCAGGAAATTGTGCGGATGCGATACATTGACTTGTACTTGTTTCTACAACCGACACCTTGATGGATGAAGTGCCTATATCTATGCCTAATAAATACATAAAAATTAAACTTATTAACCCCAATATTTGGGGGAGATTGTTATCTCTAAAAATAAGAAATAAATAATAGTATTAGGGAACTAATATGACATTTTAAGTAAGATATATGACAGCGTTATGACAATCATTTTTTACTGCCTTAATAAACGCTACTTCGCCCTTCCTAAATAAGGATTTATTTCTCCCAACCCGTTTCCTTTAATGCAGGATCATTCTCCTTTTTTAAGAAGTCGGCATCGGATAAACTACTTGATTCCCATTCAGTTATGGCATTATCGGGCACCAATGCAATAGGTGTTTTCCAAGAAGTTGAATTTTCATTATACGCCAAATTGGATTGAGATGCATAGCAAGAAATGATGGACCATCTTGGGTGATCTGATAAGTTGGCTTCGGAGCGATGTAAAATATTACTATGAAAGAACAAAGCATCCCCTGGTTCTATCTCAACATAAACTAAATCCATTGTTTTAAGCGCATTATTTACCATGACCATATCAGCACCTACTTGTTCCCCCGCAAAACCATGATTAATACGACCTAATTTATGCGAACCCTTAATCACTTGTAAACAGCCATTTTGTTTATTCGCTGGTGTCAAAGCTACCATGACACTGATTAATTGGTCCGGGAACATGAATTGATTTTTGTACCAGTAGCCATAATCTTGATGCCATTCCCAAGCACCGCCTACTTTTGGCTCCTTTTGCATCAACTTGGAATGGTAATGACAAACAGCTGCATCGCTATCTAATAATGCAGCTACGCTATTCACTAATCTTTCACTACGAGTTAAAAAACCAAAAACATCATTGCCTGGTGTAAACCACAATGACAGTTTTGAATTTTTCCCAGTTTGATCCGTTACATTAATAGCATTATTTTCCATCGCATTGTCCCCTATTGCAGTACTGTAAAGCTTTTCAACCGCTTTTGGTGCTAAAAAGTTTTTAACAATCACATAGCCATCTTTATGAAAGGATGCAATTTGTTGCTGGGTTAAAGTTGTCGTTGACATAGTTATTTTTTTACAATGGTTACTAAATATAAATCATCTTATAGAATTAATAAAATCGAAAATATTATTTGGTTTATATTGATCAGCAAATTGATGAATAATTCATTAAATTCATACAGGAAACAAACCATTTTATATATTAAATTAGCTTTTTGAAAGCAAATAAATTAGAGCGCAAAATGAAAATATCTAAAGAAGATATCTTAAGTGCACATGAACGCATAAAGCCCTATATACATCGCACGCCTGTAATGTCCAACCAGAGTATTAATGAAATGACTGGCATTCAGTTTTATTTTAAGTGTGAAAACTTTCAAAAAATAGGTGCATTTAAAATAAGAGGTGGTATGAATGCGACGCTCACGTTGAGTGCAGATCAATTAAAAAATGGGATTGCAACACATTCTTCAGGCAATCACGCGCAAGCCTTGGCATTTGCAGCAAAAACATTGGGCATTCAAGCATACATTGTAATGCCCAAGTCGTCCCCACAAGTAAAAGTAGATGCCGTGAAAGGTTATGGTGCTACTGTTATAATATGTGAAGCAAATCAGGCCGCAAGAGAGGAAGCTTTAAATAAAGTAGTAGCAGAAACGGGTGCGGAGTTTATTCACCCCTACGACGACTATCGCGTCATTACCGGACAAGCAACCTGTGTTAAAGAATTATTGGAAGAAGTCCCCGAGTTAGATGTTGTAATTACTCCTGTGGGTGGCGGTGGTTTGTTATCAGGTACCTGCTTAGGCGCATTTTATTTTAAATCGGGTTTGAAAGTATATGGCGGAGAGCCCGAAGGCGCAGCAGATGCAGTTTTAAGTTTACAATCAGGTAAGGTTGAAAAAGCGCCATTTATTGAAACCATCGCTGACGGATTACTCACTACATTAAGTGAACAAACCTTAGGAATTATAAAAGAACATGTTTCTGATATATTATTGGTTTCCGAAAATGAAATCATAAATGCACTTCGATTGGTGTATGAAAGAATGAAAATAATTGTTGAGCCAAGTTGTGTAGTTCCATTAGCTGCGGCTATGCGCAATGCAAATTTATTTAAAGGAAAAAAGGTAGGTATCATATTATCCGGTGGAAATGTAGATTTAACTAAATTTGGAACATGGTTCCCAGCAAAATAAAAAAGTAAAATAAAAATTCATAAAATATGAAAAATGCCTCTTTAAAAATAAATCAACTACTAATCGCATGTATTATTATCGTATTCGCTTTTGCGATTACAATTAAAGGCAATAGCCAAGTGCTTACATTTGAAACAGTGAAAAGCAATAAGTTTGATTATAGTAAGCTTGCACAAATTGATACCGTTGTAAATAAATATGTGAGCAACCGATGGTTAATCGGTTCAACAGTCATAGTGGTAAAAGATAACCAAGTGGTTTACCACAAAGGTTTTGGATACGCTAATGAAGCGAGTAAAAAAGCCATGCCGAGCAATGCAATTTATCGCATCATGAGTCAAACGAAAGCCATTACTAGCCTAGCGATTATGCAATTGTATGAACAAGGTAAAATTAGTCTTGACCAAAATGTTTCAACTATCATTTCCAGCTTTAAAAATCCCACTGTATTAAAGGATTTTAATGCAAAGGATAGTAGCTACACCGCCATTCCTGCTAAAAGAGAGTTAACTATTCGTGATTTATTAACCCATACTTCTGGTATTGATTATACAGCTATTGGTACCCCTAAAATGAATGCTATTTATACCAAAGCAGGCATTCCTTCAGGATTAGGTGATTTTAATGCGAGCTTATTAGATAGAATGAAAACGCTTGGAAGTTTGCCATTACTTCATCAACCTGGTGAAAGATTCACTTATGGATTAAATACAGACTTACTTGGTTGTATTGTTGAAGTGGTGAGTGGTTTATCCTTGGAAGCATATTGTCAAAAAAATATTTTTCATCCATTAGGAATGAAGGATACTTATTTCAATGTTCCAATGGCAAAAGCGGAAAGAATGCCGACAGTTTACACGGAAAACGATGATAAAAAAATTATTGAATGGTCGCCCACTTTTAGAGATATCAATCCTAATTATCCAATGATGCCTAAAACCTATTTCTCTGGGGGTGCAGGGTTATCTTCAACTGCGTATGACTATGCCATATTTTTACAAATGATTTTGAACGGCGGAAAGTACAATGGAAAACAAATTATCGCGCCTCGAACTGCCGAAATAATGACAAGCCCACAATTAGATTTTAAATTCAATGGCCAGGATGATTTTAGTTTGGGTTTTATGATTACTTCTGAAAAATCAGCCAACTTAAATTTTAGAAATAAAGGTTCCTTTTCCTGGGGCGGCTATTACGGCACCAGCTATTGGGCTGATCCAAAAGATAAATTAGTAGTTTTAATCATGACGCAACATAACCCAAATTCGCATGGAGAGCTTAGTGGAATTATCGAAAGAATTATTTACGGTAGCAGGGTAAACTAATTGCCTTATTAATTTAAATGACTTAAGAATGGGGTTTTACTCCATTTTTTTGTTATTTCAATCCATGCGCCAGTATGCTCATTGATATTCATTAAAAAATCCCAGGCTTCCACCATTAAGCTTTTTTGATACTGGTATTTTTATATTCTTGATTTAATTCAACCTTACCTGCAATTTCTCCGTTTAATAAATACACAATTTGATTGATAATTTTTCCTACTACTTTTTTATTACGACCAAAAAAGCAATCTCCAATTAAAATACCAATGACATGTTCATGATTGGTGTCTAAAATCATCATGTTTTCGATATAAGCGATGGTTTCTTTTTTTTGATCATGTATTAAATACATAATGATGGTGTTAATGATTTGAAATAATTTTATTAAATAGTTATCTGAGGTCAGGTGTTTTGCGTTTTTGCTAATGAATTATTCATTAATACCTCCACAATATCCTTGGTAGAATGGGTTAAGGAAATTTTTACGGAATTGTCTTGGTTGATCCAGATTTTGAAATTTTCCCCAAAATGTTGGTCTAATTTTTTTAACACTTTTACACCCATTTTATTTAAAGCCGCTGCATTACATTCTTGTTCAAAATGATTTAAGATAGGAATACTTAACAGCTTTTTATTCAAATACATTGCTTCCGCAGGTGTTTCAAAGCCGCCAGCAGTAATAATAGCATGGCAGCTTATTAAGCTATTGGTAAATGCAATGTTACTAATTGGAAAAAAAGTAATGTTTTTTGAATGAGTCACCTCCGTAACTTCCTTTGTAAATACCTCAAAATGAAATAGTGATTGCGCATGTAAAAATGGACTAACATATGCAATAGTATATTGTGGCAAATAAACAGTGATGTGTCCTTCATCTATTTTGCGTGCTTCAATAATTTCATCCTTAATGATTGGGTTATAAATTTGATCATCATAGGATTCAAAATGAAGACCAAGGAAGGAGGTACTTCTGACAAAGTTTTCTAAAACCAATTTCCCAATGGGATTGATTGTTTTAGCCCTAGGAGTTAATTTACTCTGAAAACTTGCTTGGTGGCCAAATTGAATACTTTTTTTTCTCTTAATCCCGCAAGCGAGCGAAGTAATAAATTCAAAGTCATTGATGATTAAGTCATAATGATCAATAGGCAAAGTCTTGGCATCTTTGTATAGTTTAAAAGAAATAGATTTTGCAATATTGGTATAATCCAGCCCACCGGTATGTTTGTAATGCAAACTAAGTCCCTGACTTTTGTACTTAATTGGGATTCGCGTATTTAATTGAGAATTTGATCCACTTAAAAAAAAATCAACCTCTCCGTATTTTTGTAAGTAAGGATACAATTGTTCAGCCCTACTTAAATGACCATTTCCCGTCCCTTGAATTGCGTAAAATATTTTCATAGGGTCAACTTTACATAGATACCTGAAAAGCTACCTCCTGCGTAATCACACTTAGTTCCTCCTGTAATTGTATGATTTTACTTTTCTTGTTAGTTTCTTCAAATTGCTTGGGATCATACTGATATAAGCGCCAAGCATTATCGAAATATTCTAATGATGTTAAATTTTCAATCCAATCGCCGCTATTTAAATAAGTAACGGATCCCTTATCAGTGGTAACGACGCGATGTTGTGGTTGATGAATATGACCACAAATAACATATTGGTAATTATTCTCGATGGCTAATTCAGCTGCTGTTTGTTCAAAATTATTAATCCAGGATACCGCTTTCTTCACCCCGTTCTTAATACTCTTGCTTAAACTCATTTTTTCTTTACCCATAATTTTTAAACTCCAGTTTAAAAGACTATTGATAAGAATTAATAAATCATATCCATATCCACCCAATTTTGCTAATAGCTTAGCGCTTCCCTTAGTTGTTCTATCAAAAACATCACCATGAAAAACCCAATTCTTTTCTCCATTGATTTCAAAAACAATTTTGTCAGTCAATTGAATATTACCCATCTCAAAGTCGGCATATTTCCGTAAAGCTTCATCATGATTGCCAGTGATATATATCACTTTTGTATCTTTACTTGCCATACTAAATATTTGTTTGATCACCGCCATATGACTTTTAGGGAAATAACGCTTATTGAATTGCCAAATGTCAATAATGTCACCATTCAAAATCAAAGTTTTAGGTTTTATACTTTTTAAATAATTAAGTACTTCCTTTGCTTGACATCCAAATGTGCCTAAATGCAGGTCACTTACGATACATATTTCCATTGGTCGCTTGTCCATGGCTTGTATTTTATGTAAATAACGCTATACGATGTAACTTTAATGTTTCCAGCATGTTACCATAGTATTAAGAAATAGTGAACAGAATATTACTTAATCTTGAATGAACTAAATTCGCACTACAAATTTGTATACATTATGAAGCATGAGTTTATACCTAGAGATATTAGCTGGCTAAGCTTTAATGCAAGAGTTTTACAGGAAGCCAATGATCCAAGTGTAACCTTAAAGGATAGAATTAGATTTTTAGGTATTTTTTCAAATAATTTAGACGAATTTTTCAGGGTACGGGTAGCCACCTTAAAAAGAATGCTTGAATTTGTTGATAAAAAGAAGAATACCAATATTGATATTCTTGAATCACCACAACTAATACTCGATGAAATTCAAAGAGTCGTTTTAAAACAACAAAGTGAATTTGCACGCATTTGGGGGAACATTAATAAAGAATTAATAAAAAGAAAAGTATTAATTATTAATGAGCGAAAATTAAATGCCGTACAAAAGGAATTTGTCAGAGATTATTTTGACAATGTAGTGCGCCCATACATTATTCCTTTAATGATTGAAAATTTACCAGAGCTTCCCTATTTAAGAGATAAGAGTTTGTATTTGGCGATTGTAATGAAAAATAAGATGGATGCATATCATGAAAAGTTTTCATTAATTGAAATTCCCTCTAAATCCATAGGCAGATTCGTTATTTTACCATCAACAGGTGCTACAAAATCAATCATTTTATTAGAAGATATTGTGAAGTATAATTTACCCATTATATTTTCACACTTCAAGTTTAATAAATTTGAAGCCCATGTATTTAAAATAACCAAGGATACTGAAATTGATTTAGACCAAGAAGTTGGATTGAATTTTGTAGAAAAAATTTCTAAAGGAATTAAAAACAGACGAAAAGGAAAGCCCGTCCGTTTTGTATATGATAAGGAGATGAATGCAGAACTACTTGATTTTTTAATTCAAAAACTACATTTAACTCGAAAAAGCAGTATCATACCAGGTGGGCATATTCATAATTTTAGACATTTCATGGATTTTCCAGATGTTCTCGTGGAAAAAGCGGAACGTCCTAAACCTTTTATCCATCCATCCTTTAGAAATAAATATCAGGTTTCAGAAGTAATATTACAGAAAGATGTTTTGTTACATTTTCCTTACCACAGTTTTGATCCAGTCATTGATATGTTAAGGGAGGCCGCTATGGACGATGCGGTAGAGTCCATCAAAATAACTGCTTATCGTTTGGCTAGCAATTCAAAGGTGATCAACGCTTTAATCAACGCAGCGCGTAATGGGAAAAAAGTTACCGTGTTTTTAGAATTAAAAGCAAGATTTGACGAAGAAGCAAATTTGGAGTGGAAAACATTAATGGAAGAAGAAGGTGTAAAGGTTTTAGTAGGTATTCCTAATGTAAAAGTGCACGCTAAAATTTGTGTGATACAAAAAAGGGTGGAAAAAAAGCTACTACAATATGGTTTCATAAGCACTGGAAATTTAAATGAAAAAACAGCAAGGGTTTATGCTGATCATTGTTTATTAACCGCTTCCAGGCCCTTATTAATAGAAGTAAACAAGGTTTTCACTTATCTAGAAACTTGACAATTAGGAGATAAGCCTATTGGCAAAACAAGAAACTTACTCATTTCTCCCATCAATATGCGCAATTCAATTATCCAATTAATTGAAAATGAGATAAAGCATGCGAAACAAGGAAGGGTTGCTAAAATAATTATCAAATCAAATTCAATCAGTGACCACACACTCATTGATCATTTATACAAGGCAACCAAAGCGGGTGTGGAAGTACATTTAATTATTCGAGGCATATTAACATTGAAAAAAGGTAGTGAAAAATTAAAAAATAAATTAAATGCCATAAGTATTGTAGACCAATATTTAGAACATGCCAGGGTAATGATTTTTCACAATAAAGGAAATGAAAAAGTATACATTTCAAGTGCCGACTGGATGGTACGTAATCTAGATCATCGAATTGAAGCTGCTGCACCAATTTTAGATGTAAAATTAAAAAAAGAATTGGTTGAAATCATCAATATTCAATTGAAAGACAATCAAAAAGCCAGAATTTTGGATGAAAATTTAGGCAATAATTATGTATCTTCCGTTGGTAAAAAACATTGCAAATCACAGGTAGCTACTTACAACTACTTAATTGGTAAAAAATAAAATACTTTGATACTTGCAGCAATAGATATTGGTAGTAACGCGGTCAGATTACTCATTTGTGAAGTAATAAAAAAAGGGAAAGCCACAGAATTTAATAAATTGAACCTTTTAAGAATCCCAGTTCGATTAGGGTTTGACGTTTTTGAAAAAGGGCATATTGGTGGACAAAAAAAGAAGATGCTGATTAATACCATCAAGGCTTTTAACAACTTAATGAAAGTATACGAAGTTGATCACTATATGGCTTGTGCAACAAGTGCCATGCGTGATGCTGAAAATGCCAAAGAAATAATAAAAGAAATAAAATCTGAAACCAGTATTGAGATTGAGGTAATCACTGGTGAATTAGAAGCAGAAATAATATACGAAAATCATATTGCAGAAATGTTAGATAACGATAAGAGTTATTTATACATTGATGTAGGTGGTGGAAGTACCGAGCTTACTTTATATCACAAATCCAATATAATTCTGCAAAAATCATTTAATATTGGCACTGTTCGTATTCTTACAAAAAAGGTCAAGGACGAAACTTGGGATGAAATGAAGGAAACCTTAAAGGACCTTTCAAAAAAATACGAAAATATCATTGGGATTGGGTCGGGAGGCAATATCAATAAACTATTTTCAATTAGCGGAGCAAAAGCAGGTAAATCAATATCCTATGAAACTTTGAAAGATATTTATAAGGAAATGGAGCCACTCGCTATAGATGAAAGAATGAAAAAATATACGATTAAAGAAGATCGGGCTGAAGTTATTGTACCTGCATTAACTATTTATAACGCAATATGCAAGTGGGCAGCAGTTACAGAAATTCATGTACCGAAAATAGGACTAGCGGATGGGCTAATCCATCATTTATATGATATGGTTATACATGACTAATTAGGTAATTTACTTTATTTAGCAGGCTGAATACAATTTTTTAATGTAGTCGTCAAATCCTCAAAGGCATCGGTTGCATTATTGCAGAGAATGATTAATGTTTTATTTGTTTTTAAAAACCTGATAATGATGGTTTTATACCCTGGGTTATCACCATTGTGCCATACTATATTTTCACCAAGCTTTAAATCCCAACCAAACCCATAATTAGAAATAGTCCCATTATTTAAATGCATGGGCGTAAAGGCATCTGCCATAGCAGTCTGGCTTATTAACTTATTAGTATATAATGCCTGGTCCCATTTTAATAGATCAGTTACGGTTGAGCTTATCCTTCCTGGGCCTTTTCTATTCCCTAACCAAATGGTATAATTAGATGAAGGAAATGAATCAGCTCTTATATAGGCGTTCCTTTCTGGAACATATACATGCCCTAAAGCAAAATTTTTAATGGCCGTCTTTTCAGCTAAACTGCGAATAGCAGTATAATTCATTTTTAACTTACTGAATATTTCAGTATTGCAAAATTCAATAAAATCCCTGCCGCTTACTTTTTCAACGATGCTGGCTAATAAAACATAGCCCGTATTACTATATAAATACTTTTCACCCGGTTCAAATAATTTGGATGGTGCATATTTATTTAAATAGTTAATAATATCATCATTGCCAGCCACTTTTGCTTTATCCCAATAAGCATCCATGATTACTTGGTAATCCGGAAGTCCGCTAGTATGCGTAAGTAGCTGACGTATGGTAATTCCCTTGTAAGGAATGTTGATGTACTTTTCAACCAAGTCATCGTAATTTAATAATCCTTTTTCTTTAACCATCATCAAAGTCATGGCAGTAAACTGCTTACTGACTGAGGCTAACTCAAAGATGCTGTTTTTATTTAAGGACTTTTGTTTGGCATAATCGATATATCCTACTGCTTTATTATATTTCACTTTGCCATCTTCTGCTATAAGTACTACCCCACTAAATTTATTATTGTAAACCAGGTTGCTTATTATACTATCCACTTTCCCGTAATTAATACGCTGTGAAAAAACAGTGCTAAAACAAAATACAAAAGCAATTGTAATGAATATCCTGAATAAATTTTTCATATTATTAAGTTAATTAGAAACAAAAAAAGCACAATACCATTCATGACACTTAAATATACAAATAATATATTTTATAATTTTAGCAATGAAAAAAAGGTTGGCTCATCCATTTCAATGACTTCCCCAGGCTGCATGTTCCCAATACCTATGTTTTCAATTTCAGTTCTAATGAGGCGAATACACTTATGATTTACAGCGGCTACCATTTTTCGAACCTGATGAAACTTACCTTCAGTTAAAGTGATTTGCAACCAACTTGTTTTAACATTTTCGTGTAAAGGCTTCCCTACTTCAAATAAATTAGTGGGCTTGTTGACTAATTTTACCATACAAGGGGTAGTGATAAATTGGGTACCATTGGGTGCACTAATCGCAATGCCATTGGCCAACCTTAGCACGGTTTCAGCACTTACCGTATTTTTTACTTGTACTAAATAAGTTCTTGTATGCGGCACTGGGCCTTGAAATAAAAGACGTATAATTTTTTTATTGGTAGTAAGTAATAATAATCCTTCGGAATTTTGATCTAACCTGCCAATTGCGTGGGTTTCTTCCGGAAAATTAAACTTCAAGTCACCTAATAATTTCACCTGATGACTGCTGACAAACTGCGACACCATATTCATTGGCTTGTTAAGTATAAAATATCGGTGTGGCTTCATAGTAGCAAATTACATGTTCCTTAGAGCAAATTACTTAATATTGCATATGGAACAAACTTCTAATGATCCTTTACACGGTAAAACACTTGAATTTATCGTAACTGAGCTTGTGAACTATTTTGGTTGGGAGGATTTAGGTCAGCATATTCCTATTAATTGCTTTAATAGCAACCCCAGCATCAAATCAAGTTTAACTTTTTTACGCAAAACCCCTTGGGCACGCACTAAAGTGGAGCAACTGTATATTAGGATGATTAAAAACTAAGCTCATTCAATTTATCCGTAGGATTCATCATGTAAGTAATCATTGAATTGTTCTTCAATAATTCTACTACCCTAAATCCTTTATAAGGGGTTCCCCAATTGCCACCTACATGCGCATCAAAAATATAGGGCACTTTTTCAACCATTTTAAAACTATCTTGATCATGCTCATGACCATGGAAAACGGCTTTCACATTTGGAAATTTTTTGATAGTATCAAAAACTTCAGGCGTGCTTATGCCATTCTTTGTCCACTTTGCTTGTGGTATATGTAAAAAGATAAAAACCTGCTTCTTGTCCTTATGTGATTCCAAGGTTTTGTTCAGCCAAGATAAATCCGGAGATAAATAAACGCCTTTTTCATTGGAAGTATCTCCCAATAAAATTCCATTGTCTTTTACAACAACATCATGATTTAAAGGCGTGCCCCAAACACTGTTCCAATATTCGGGTGTTACCATATCATGATTGCCTCTAGTTACGTAATAAGGCATTTTTAATGCATCTAATTTCCCTTTTACTAATGGCAAAAATTCTTTTTCGTTATGAATCAAATCACCATTTACCACAGAAAAATCCAATGGGCTTTGTTGATGAAATAAATTTATTTGATTGACAACCGTTTCTGTCATTTGCTCAAATGGAGTATTAGGTTGTCCATAATGAACATCAGAAGCCACTACAAAACGGAGTTTAATTTTACTTCTTAAACCAATAACATCATTTGCACTTAATGGGATTACTTTACCGGTGATTAAAAATGCGGAAGCAAATGATATATTTTTAATGAATTTTCTTCGACTATCCCTTATGATGTTAATTTCAGACATAAACTAGTATTAAACCGTTTTTTTAGGCGGAAGTGCGAACGCAGTTGCTTCGTGTTCAAAATTTCCATTATGAGCGCCGTCACAAAATGGCTTGTTCTTACTTAATCCACAACGGCAAAGTCCAATCACTTCCCTACCTGCTAAATCGTATGTATTTCCAGCACGATCTACAATGGTAAATTCTCCTTCTACTTTTAATGAACCGTTATTGTTAATAGTAATTTTAGTTGACATATTTTTAATTTAGGTGATAAAAATAATACATTAGTCACTAAAAAAAGAATAAATAAAAAATTAATTAGGAGTGCATTAAGTCAATGACTAATTGATCTAAAATTTCAAATGCCGTTTCGGCCATTTTGTTGCCTTTGTTGTCCAAAAGTGGATTAACCTCGGTAAATTCAACACAACAAACCTTTTTTGTTGTAATAAAGAGCGATAATAGCTCCTTTATTTCACCTGATGAAAAGCCAACAGGCACCGGAGTCCCAGTTCCATAAGAAACACGATCGCAATCCAATGAATCCACATCAAAGGAAATATAAATTTGATTGCAACTATTTAATTGGTTAATCGCTTTTTGAATACAAAATTCCAACCCCTTTACTCTAGTCTCTTCAACATCAAAAAATAAAATTTCGTACTGATCAATAACTTTTTTTTCTGCGGTCTCAAAATCACGCAAACCAAAATAAACTAAATGTGCAGGAACTATTTTTGGCCCAGTAATTCCAATATTTTTTAATTCGTTCCATTGTTGCGCCGTGATTTCACCTGGTTCATTAATTTTTGCAGCTATATTATCCAAATTCATTGCTGCAGCCAAAGGCATTCCATGAATATTACCTGAAGGTGAAGTGTATGGAGAGTGTAAATCAGCATGTGCGTCAATCCAAATTACACCGATTGTTTTATCCGGATTTGCTGCCTTAATACCGCTAATGGTACCTAGCGCCGATGAATGATCTCCAGATAATACAATGGGTAAAGCTCCCGATAAAATTGTTTCCTTGACTACATCAGAAACTCGCTGGCACTGTTCCTTTACATGCTCAATACGCTTGGCAAAATTATTGGTGTTTTTATGATAGATAGATTCATTATGCGTTTTAACATCAACAAATGCATGTCGATGAAAAAAATCATTATTCTGATTAATTGCAGCAATTTCAATTGCATCTATACCCATATCTGAACCACGCGTACCCGCGCCAATATCAGATCTATTTTTAATAATTTTAATATTCATAGAAATATTCTATTCCAAAAAAATAAATTAATCTTTTTCCGTTGGAGTTACAAAGGCTGCACGACGTGGCGCAGGGTAAGGAATATTCCCTTTTAACCCATGCCATAATATTTTATTAAACTCATAGTCATTGTTACTATCCTCAACAACAAAATTTAATTTTTCTGATTTTTGCTGCCATTCATTACGCGCCGTATTTACTTCCTTCGTATTAATTTTTGGAGGAATCGCTGAAAACACAAATGGTTTTGCAGTTGAATCAAAACATTTCCACATGGGCGTTGCAGCAGCATCATACTGCGTCATTGGAGGCATGCCTAAAATAAGCTCCATGGTTCTTAACATAGAAGTAGTGGTATAAGGTGTATGGTCAACATAATTGCGTTTCACAAAACCTCCTGCTAGATAAGCTGGACTGCGGTGCGCATCCACGTGATCAGATCCATTTTGCGCATCATCTTCCAAAATAAAAACAGCTGTCTCATTCCAGATGGGACTTTTGGCTAATGCTTCAATAAATAAACCAACTGCATAATCATTATCAGCAACATGCGCATACGGCGTTGGTCTACCTAATCGCAAACCTTCCGTATGGTCATTTCCAAATCGAACGGTATTAAACTGTGGCACTTTATTTATTGCCAACAAGGAATCAAAATCCTTTTTCCATACTTGATAACGATACGTATCCGTAATTGCTAAATTATAACTTGGATACTTAGTAGAATAATGGTCTTTTAAAATTGAAATTCTAGGTTTGCCTGCAGATACAAATTCACCATAGCTTCTATAGCTTACCCCGTTTCGATAACATTGATTCCAAATAAAGCCATTTTTATTATTGGCAATTTCTCTTTCACCTTCACCCCCATAAGTACCGCCATGACCACCATAACTACTTGGCCATGTTTTTTCTAAATAGTCAGTTGCGTATCCACCCATGGACCAATTATGACCATCCGCACTCACTTCGGCATCCACATAAAAATTATCAAGCAAAACAAATGACTCCGCAATATGATGCTGGTTGGGGGTTATATTTCTTCCGAATAATAACAAACTAGTATCTCCATTTCCTTGCGGGAGATCAGCTAATACCTGATCATAGGTTCTGTTTTCCTTAATGACATAAAAAACATACTTGATGGGCGAACTTTGATTTTGCTTCATTGGGATAGGGAAACCAGGTGCTGTTGCATCCGCTAATATTGTTTTAGCAATTGAATAAGGCACATTTTTATAAACCGCCTTTGAGTAAGCTACTAAATCCTTATCAGTAGGAATAGGAATAATACTCATACTGCCTTTGAACAAGCTTCCAATATATTCAACCTGGTCGCCTGGTTTAAAACTGGCTCCATGGCTTATCACTTCCTCCTTTGGACGCACTGGAGAAGGACCAAAAGCATTTGGTTTTGATGAAAACCCTTTTCCGTTAGCAACCCATAATTTTTTATTGATTACACGCACTGAAGTTGGATACCAACCCACTGGAATAAACCCTTTTGCAACGCTTTCACCAGGCTCCTCCACATCAAAAACTGCAATACAGTTATTATTTGCATTCGCTAAGTATAAACGCTTATTAATAGCATCCAAGCATAAGCTATTGGTCGTAGAACCACTAGGCGCATTTGGAAAAAGCGCAGCGTCTAATGTTTCAATAACTGTTTTGGATTTTAAATCAATTACCGAAACACTATTATCATTTGAATTACAAACATATAAGTATTTGCCATCGGGGGTCACTAACATTTCATTTGGATTGTCACCCACTTTGATGGATGGCTTCCAACTTAAAGTAGTTAAATCAAGCGTATTTACTTGGTCACATCCCCAGCAGCTCACATAAAGTTCATTGTTATTGGGATTCATAATGCATGCATACGCTTCACCATCAATAGATAACTTTTTTACAAATTGCTTTGTTTTTAAATCAAAAATATAAAGCTGTTTATCCTCACGTGTAACGACATATAATAAATTTCTTTTTTCATCTAATGCAATGCCTGAAGGGCCAATAGCAGTTGGCCAAGGTTTTCCAAGCTTAAAAGTATCTGTATTAAATAAATGCTTGTCCTT
>SYEV01000048.1 GCA_005800655.1 Bacteroidota bacterium | reverse complement strand
CTGCCTTTTTTATCTACTAAGTAATAAATCCCAATAAGGATTCCTAGTACAATAGGAAAATGTAAAAATAAGGGATGCATTTTTCCAAACCACTCCAAATACATTCCCAATTTTAATTTCTCATTAAAAAATGCAATCAATAATAAAAAGGGATTGAGTACCCAAAGTGCATTATTTACAAAACCGGTCCATTTTTTCAAATTCATTACTAACTAATTAAATCATTGATCACATTTCCAGCAACATCGGTTAAACGATATCTTCTTCCCAAATGCTTGTAGGTAAATTCTTCATGTTTAACACCCATTAAATGCATAATGGTTGCATGAAAATCATGTACATGCACCGGTAATGAATTAATATTGTATCCAAAGTCATCTGTTTCACCGTGCACACCTGGTTTCACACCACCACCTGCCATCCAAATAGTAAAGCATTTTGGATGATGATCACGACCATAGTTATCCTTGGTTAAAGCACCTTGACAATAGTTGGTTCTTCCAAACTCACCACCCCATATTACTAAGGTTTCATCTAACAAACCTCTTTGTTTTAAATCCTGAATCAATGCTGCAGATGATTGGTCAATATCCTTACATTGCCCTTCTAATTCTGCAGGTAAGTTACCGTGGGTATCCCAACCTTGGTGATATAATTGTACAAAGCGTACCCCATTTTCAGAAAGTTTTCTTGCTAATAAACAGTTTGCTGCATACGTACCTGGCACCAAACATTCAGGTCCATACATTTTTACAATGGACTCTGGTTCGTTTTGTAATGAAGTAATTTCCGGTACCGCCATTTGCATACGGTAGGATAATTCGTATTGTTGAATTTTTGTTACAATTTCTGGGTCACCAATTTCTTTATATGATTCTTGGTTTAAGGCAGATATCTCATCTAAAATTTCACGCTTATCTCCACGTTTGATAAATTCAGGATCAGTTAAATATTTTACGGGTTCTTCACCACTACTAAACTGAACGCCTTGATGTATTGAATCTAAAAATCCGTTATTCCATAATTTTGAATATACGCCTTGTCCATTTCCTTTGCCTTTACTTAGTAAGACACAAAACGCTGGCAAGTTTTTATTTTCACTTCCCAAACCATAACTAATCCATGATCCCATACTTGGTCTGTTACCCACCTGCGAACCTGTTTGAAAAAAAGTAAGGGCTGGATCGTGGTTAATTGCTTCGGTATAAATGGTTTTAACAATACACATATCATCCGCCATTTTAGAAAGGTGTGGTAGGGTTTCGCTAAACCAGGCACCACTGTTCCCATGTTGCGAAAATTTAAACTTAGTACCCGCTAATGGAAATTTTGCTTGATTAGCAGTCATGCCTGTTAAGCGTTGGCCATTACGAATACTTGCAGGCAATTCCTCGCCATGCATTTTTTGTAATTGCGGCTTGTAATCAAATAAATCTAATTGCGATGGCGCTCCATTTTGAAACAAATAAATAATTCGTTTTGCTTTGGGTGCGAAATGTGGTAATACATTTGCAAAAAGCTCATCCTCAGTGCTAGCATTAAATAAACCGGGCGCCATTAATGAACCCAATGCTAATCCACCCAAACCCAAACTCATTTTGGATAAAAATTTACGCCTGTTTTGATTTAAGCCATGTTCTAAAAATTCGTTCATAATATTTTATGATTTTGTTATTGTTTCTTCTAAATTATACATGATTAAAATAGTTTTCATTAAAGCTGCTGCTTCTGATGAATTGTATTTTTGTTTTGGATGCTCAAATTCACCCACTTTTAATGCCGCTTCTGCAACAGCAGGTTTTGTATTAAAAAACGCAACTTGTTTTTTACAGTACGCATTTAATTTTTCACGCTCAAACTTGGTCGGCTTTCTAATTACAATTGTTTCAAATGCCTGATCAATTTTTTCGGCTAATGATTTTTTACTTAGTGCCGTATTTTCACCTAAAACCCTAGCCGCTTCTAATATCGTAGGATCGTTAAGCATGGTTAAGGCTTGTAGTGGCGTATTGGTGCTAGATCTTTTTGCCTCGCATTGGTCCCTATTACTAGCATCAAATATCATCATACTTGGCGGTGGCGCAGTCAACTTAATAAATGTATATAAGCCCCTTCTATAAATATCAGAACCATGATCCTGCTTGTAACTCGCTAAACTCCCACGACCCGAAGTGGAACTTTCCCAAACTCCTTTAGGTTGATAGGGCTTTACACTTGGGCCACCAATCTTAGTATTCAATAAGCCGCTTGTACTTAAAATATAATCACGTACAATCTCTGCCTTAAATCTCATTCTAGGTGATCTTGAGTACGTTAAATTATCTGGATCTTGTTCCAATTGCTTTTTGCTTATGATGTTGGATTGTTTATAGGTATTGCTACTTAGTATTTTTTTAACTAAATATTTTATATCCCAATTATGTTCCATGAAATCAACAGCCAACCAATCCAATAATTCTGGATGGGTAGGTAACTCACCTTGCAAACCAAAATCGCCCGAAGATTTTACTAGCCCTCTTCCAAACATATCCTGCCAAATAAAATTCACAAACACACGAGCTGTTAGTGGATTTTTTTTATTGGTCGTCCACTTTGCTAAACCCAAACGATTGCTACCATACTTTGTACTATCATAAGGCATGATCGATTCTAATGCAGTAGGTCGTACTAAAATATTTGTTGGCGCATCATAACTACCACGACTTAAAATATAAGTAGGTCTTGGTTTTACCGTATCGCCTGCCTTCCAATCACCCATTACGGAAACCTCAATCATACCTGTATCCACTGTATTTACAAAATTCAAAAAATTACTACGCTCTTCCTTGCTAATATATAATTTTGGATTTTTTGCTTTGGTTGATTGTCCTACATCACCTTCAAATCCTTTTTCTTTACTCTCATTAAAGAAAGCATATAGTTGATAATAATCTTTATTGGAAAATGGATCGTATTTATGATCATGACATTGTGCACACTCAATGGTAACACCTAAAACAGCTTTACCATAAGTTCTTGTTTTATCAATATTATAGGATACACGATATTCTTCTTCAATAATTCCTCCTTCTTCTGTGTATTTATGATTTCTAAAAAATGCCGTTGCTAGAATGTTTGCTTTGGTTGCATTCGGTAATAAGTCACCCGCAATTTGGTTGGTTAAAAATTCATCATAATGCATGTTTTTATTAAATGAATTAATTACCCAATCGCGCCATGGCCATTGTGAACGAATCTCGTCATCCTGAAATCCATAGGAATCAGAGTATCTTGCTAAGTCCAACCATTGGATGGCCATTTTTTCACCATAAGCAGGTTTTTGTAATAATTCATCTAACATTTTAGTATACCAATTCTCGTCCGTAATATTTCTCCATTTATTCAATGCTTCATAACTAGGAGGAAGACCAATTACATCTGAATAAGCTCTTTTTATTAATGCATCACGCGGCGCTTCCTCATTTGGATCAAATCCTTCCGCTTCCATTTTTTCTAAAATGAAATTATCTATTTCATTACGCACCCAATTGGTATGATCCACTTCAGGCAATACTGCTTTTGCCGGTGCAACAAAGGCCCAATGCTTTTCATATTTTGCGCCTTCTTTAATCCATCTTTTAAATAATGCAATTTCTTCCTTTGTCAATTTTGCAAGATGGCTTTCAGGAAGCGGCATCATTATTGCTGGGTCATTAGATTCTATTCGTGTAATCAAATCACTTTTTTCAGGGAAGCCAGGAACAATGGCGTAGTGGCCTTTATTTTTTTCAAGTTCCGCAAATGCTCTTGAAGGAATATCTAATCTTAATCCAGCTTTTACTTTATTTGCATCGGGGCCATGACAAGAAAAACATTTATCAGATAAAATAGGACGAATATCTTGGTTATAGGATATTGCTTTTGAGCGGGCGCCTTTTTTGCCATCGGCAATATAAACTACACCATAAATAAGTCCGATGACCACTAAAACGATTGCCCCGAAACTGATGTACTTTTTCATATTCAATATCAAAATTATTTCAACAAATTATTTATAAAACTAAACACGTGTTAATTTATAAGGGTATACTTTTCCTGACGCCCATTGTGCAACATAAATGCTTCCATCATCATCAACACACACATCGTGTGGATGTGCGAATATTTTATCTGCTTGCGCCATGGTCTTTAATTTACCATTTTCATAAATGGGTTCTGTACCACCAATGTTCGACACCACTTTATTTTCTTTGTTTAAAATGGTAACAAATCCAGATTTCTCAACAGACATAGGGGATCTTAAAACTGCAGCATATAGATAATCACCCTTGATCACTGGTCTACATACACCAGCACCTGGCAACTGAATAATCTCCATTAGTTTTCCATCTAGTGAAAAGCTTTTGAAACAATTTTTATTTCTATCTGTAACAATTAATGTAGTGGTGCCAGTTCTAGTATCAACACAAATGCCATGTGCATTATCTAAATTTTCATCTTTTGTTCCCCTGCCTCCAAAGGCATTTTTCAATTTTCCATTTTCATCGTAATGTAAAATATGTTGTGCGCCATATCCATCTGCAATATAAAAATCACCATTCGGTAAAACAGTTGTTTCCGTTGGAACAAAAGCCTTATTATTATTTTTATAAGCTGGTAAATCCTGAGGAGGATCAATCGTCAATAATATTTTACCATCCATCGTCGTTTTATAAACTTGATGTTTATTGGTGTCCGTAATAAATAAAAAATCTTCTTTACCGTTTTGTTGCAAGCTTAAACCATGCGCGCCAGGAAACTCAGTTCCCCAACTATCAATTAAGCGGCCACTTTTATTGTAGATTATTATATTATTTTTTGTCTCATTAGTCAATAACACAATTCGACCTTTGGAATCTTGTATCATTTCATGACAATCATTCACGGGTGTTTTTTCAGTATTAAGTGTGCCCCACGAGGTATCCAAACGGAATGTCATTTCGTTGTGACCATACACAGGGCCTTTTTTGTTACTAAACATATCTTTGGTGATGAATAAGCCCGCAGTGGAGATCACTGAATTTTTTACAAAAGATCTTCTTTTCATATTTAATATTTTTTTAATTGCAAGATTCCTTCATTTATGATTTAAATAAATGTGCTTAAAATTTAAAGCGAAATCTCACTGAAGTTGGTGACTAGCAAAATCCTGTTTTAAAGATAGGGCATTTGCCTAAAAAAAGAAAGCAGAACTACTTCGTGATAGCTTTGAATTGTATTTTTTTCGTAGCGTCTATCTTAAGCCAAATTAACGACCCCAATAAAACCATAATTCCGATATAAAGTACAGGTAAATAATAGCCATAAGCGGATGCCAGATATCCAAAAAATACAGTGCTTATATATGCACCCGTTAATCCTGCGGTATTCATAGTGCCTGAGATGGCCCCACTTTTGGTACCTCCCATATCCATGGCGACCGCCCATGCCACAGGGGCTGTTACATCCATAAAAGCCATGCCGACACCTAAATAAATGATTGTCAATAAGTTATTACTCACTAAGGAGGCGCTAATAATACAAATGCCAGCTACAAATAAACCCACCATGGGTACAATGCGCCGCCCCCATTTTTTACCCCATCGCAAACAAGCCTTATCACTGATCCAACCGCCTGTAAAACAACCTATTGCAGCCAGTAAATAGGGCACCGATGATGCCCAAATAAGCTCATTTTTCGGGATAAGTCGTCCCTTTTCCAGGTAAGTATGGAACCAACTTTGAAAAAAGTAGGCGCCAATGGCATAACAAAAGTACATGGCTAGTAAATACCACAAATTTTTTGACTTAAACCCACTCCAGTAAGAGGTTTTAGTTGTTTCCCCTTGGATAGGAAGGTCGCGGTTATCGATGATGAATTTTAGCTCTTCTTTGGACATATCCTTACAATCTTTCGGATCCTCCTTGTGCCAAAATACCCAAAATAGGGTCCAAACTACCCCAACGGCTCCCAAAATATAAAAGGACATATTCCAGCTATATTTTTGCTGTATTGGAAGTACAATAAAAGGGGTAAAAGCCGCCCCTAAACGGGAAGCCCCCCAAATGGTTGCTTGTGCTCGGCCTCGTTCTAAAACTGGAAAATATTTTGCCAATACTATGGATGTGTTGGGGTAAGCCCCCGCTTCACCCATCCCAAATAGGAAACGAACCAATAGTAACATAATAAATCCATTCGCAAAACCCGTTAAAATGGTGAAAAGTGACCACCACAACACCACCCGAATCAGTATCTTTTTGCCACCAAATTTATCACCCAGCCATCCCGTGGGTATTTCGAATGCCGCATAAGCAATCGTAAACATACCTAAAATCCAACCCCATTGAACTGTGGAAATATGTAACTCACTCATAATGCTACTGCTAGCCGATGATAAAGCAATTCTATCCAAAAAAGTAATCATGGATAAAATGGATAAAACAGTAAGTACTTGGTATCTTTTTTTCATAAGCCACCTGCGTGTATTGCAATATAATGAATTAGAAACTATCTGTTGATATCCATATTAAAAGAGAAATCATAAGTTATCTGTTCCAAATTAGCAAAAGGGAACAATCATTTCCAAAATAGTTATGTATCCTTTATTGGCTGAAATATTTTTGAAAGGCGGAAAAAGTTATATTATAATAGCATATTATTAAAAAAAACAAAGTAATTTAAAGATGCAAATTAATGCGCTCAAAATTTATTCATTCATTAAAATTATGCATCCATTGAAAAAGCTATTCTTATCCCTCTTCTTATTTTTGACTTTATCGAACATTGTAAATGCTCAAAAGGACTATTTAGGCAAATGGTTGTCACCCAGTAAAAAAGGGGTGGTGGAAACCTATGTGCAAGGAAATAAATTGTTTGGGAAATTAATATGGGTACAAACGGAACGCAAGGATATTTACAATAAAGAGGTAAGCCTGAGAAATAGGGAAGTGAAGGGGTTGAATTTATTTTCCAATTTCACTTGGTCTGATAATCAATATATTGATGGTAAAATTTATGATCCAGAAGGGGGTTCTACTTATAGTTGTAAAATGTGGTTAAGCGAGGACAAGCAAATACTCAATGTGCGAGGTTATATTGGGATATCTATCATTGGTCGTACTGAAAAATTTACGAGGTATAATAAATAAGATATTAAAGTTAAAAATGTAAATATTTATAACAGGCTCAATCCATCACAATATTTAAAACGATATAAAAAAAAGTAGCTAAAATAAAAATACTGATTATGAAATTACAAATAAGAATAAATAGCCATTCCAATATTAAGCATATCATATTCAAATTTGCATTCACACTCAATTTTATTTTACTATTTAGTTTTTTCGCGGCAGCCCAAAAAATTGAAACGGGCAATTTTTTTGTAACAAACTATAGCAGATCCTTTTTAAATTCGATTTCTGGGAACTGGTCCTTATTGCAGGATCCAGAAGGCGTAATATATATAGCTAATACTTATGATGGGGTATTGGTGTATGATGGACAGAAAATTAGAAGAGTTTATAATGAAAAAGGTTTGCCAAAAATGGGTTTGACCCGTTCGTTAATAATGGACTCTAAAAAAACTATTTATACCATCATTGGAAATGAGTTTGGTTATATAGAAAAAAATGAATTTGGTGAGAGTGTTTTTAAATCACTATCTATAAGTTTGCCACAAAAGGACCAAGTAAATTCAACACTTTGGTTGGCAGGGGTTATTAATGATACAGTTGTGTTTCAGTCTGAAAAATCTGTTTACTTATATAAGTACAAAAAATTAATAAGTGTTCAAAATTTTAATGCAATTCTTCATACAGTTAACGTCAATAAAAATGGGGCTTTTCTTCGAATTT
>SYEV01000047.1 GCA_005800655.1 Bacteroidota bacterium | reverse complement strand
GAGAACACTGGTTTACAAGGTGAATTACAGGAAAAATCAGTTGCGATCCAAAAGCTTAAAATGAATATTAGTAATATTTTAAGGAAAAAAGAAGCCACTGACAAAGAATTGGGAGAGGCAAAATCAATGATTTCTGAATTAAATGGCAAGGTGAATAATTTACTGGTTGATTTAGGCAAAGCACAAGAAGAAAACAAGCAATTGAATGCACAAAACCAGGAATTAACTACCCAAAATTCAACCTTGTCATCCAACCTAAATACCACCAAAAAGGAAAAAGAACGTCTTCAGGATATTGGTTCAACCTTACATGCTTCTACTTTTACCATCCAAGCCATCCGTGTTAAAAGTAATGGCAGTGAAAGAGCCACCGCTACCGCCAAAAGAGCCAACTTAATTCGTTTGGCATTCATGATTGATAAAAATAGAATTACCCCTTCTGGAACTCAGGAACTTTACGTTTGTATTACGGGTCCTGACGGAAAAGCAATTGGGGATGGTGGTAATTTTAATACCAGAGAAGATGGCTCACGTAGTTATGCAAATAAACTATCTGTGGTTTACGAACAAAATGTTGCTTTGCCTGTGAGCTACGACTTTAAACAATCCAATAAATTTACCGAAGGTGAATACAAAGTGGAAGTATACCACAATGGTTTTAAAATTGGAGAAGGTAAAACTGCATTAAAGAAAAGTTTATTATAATAAATATACAGTTCCCCACAAACAATAATGCCTCCCGACAGGTCGGGAGGCATTATTGTTTTAAAACTTCTTATACAAATTCAATGAAATAGTAATTACACTAATTCATTTGAATTACTAAAACCTTGCATCATATTTCCAATTGGAATTTCATTGTAGGACAATGCATAAAACCATAATTGGATGGCAGCAGGCGAAATTGATTCAACAAAAAAGTTTGCCTTACTTAAAAGCGGAACTAACTTTTCAGTAAGTTCTTTCGTTTCATTAATATCAATTGCATGTGACCAATGATTTATTAATGATTTTAACTGCGCTAATTCATTGTCTAACAAATGATCAAAGGCATGCAATTGTATGAATTCCGAAACGGCTTCATATAACATTGCTTTGTTGTTTGATTTCATAAGGTAATGTTTTTATCGAGTTGGATTATTTTATACAAAGTTCATTGGTTAATGTTACCTAATTATGAACTTTATCATAAAAATATATTTTGTGGAAAACTCAATGAAATATGTGATTATACTGGGTAATGCATTGAAATCAATACCATTACAAAAGCATTATTTAAATACGATGGCAGCTAAAGCAGGTAATTGAACAGTAAGTACACCCCATTGTTCATTTTCGGCATTTGATATTGGGGTGAGTGTATCGTTTGATAAATCGCCGACGCCCCAAAATTCCGTTGCATCAGTGTTAAATATTTGATGCCAAACTTTTTTTCCTTGCACATGAATTGGGAAATCAGTTCTAGAAACTGGTGTCATATTTAAAACAACCAAAACCGATTCTGCGGCATCTTTTCCTTTTCGCATAAATGCCAACACACCTTCCGATCGCTTATTGGTTTCCACCCATTCAAAGCCAGCAGGGTCAAATTGCAACTCATATAAAGCAGGATGACTTTTATATAAATGATTTAATTGTTGCACACAATTTTTCATTCCTTGGTGGGCTGGAAACTGTAACAACTCCCACTGTAATTCAGTTGTAAAATTCCATTCGCTTGTTGCAGCAAATTCATTTCCCATGAATAATAATTTTGCACCTGGATGCAAAAACATATAGGCATAAAGCAATCTTAAATTTGCAAATTTTTGCCATTCATCACCTGGCATTTTATAAATCATCGGACTTTTGCCATGCACTACTTCATCATGACTCAATGGCAACATAAAATGTTCGTCATAATAATACATCATGGAAAATGAAAATTTATCCTGAGCGCCAGAACGCATGATAGGATCTAATTTAAAATAATCCAATGTATCATGCATCCATCCCATCATCCATTTCATTCCAAAACCCAATCCACCCATAAAAGTGGGTTTACATATCCCAGGCCAATCCGATGCTTCTTCTGCGATGGTTTGAATAGCTGGGAAATCACGATACAAGGTTTCATTTAAGTCCTTAATAAATGCAATGGCTTCTATATTCCCATTGCCGCCAAACTCATTGGGATCCCACTGGCCTTCTTCCCTACTATAATCCAAACGCAAGATGGAGCTCACTGCGTCAACCCTTAATCCATCAATGTGAAATTGATCACACCAAAAACGCGCACTGCTTATTAAAAAAGATTTTACTTCTCCTCTTTTGTAATTAAAAATATAAGAATTCCAATCCGGATGAAACCCTTTGCGCATATCTGCATATTCATAGGTATTCGCTCCGTCAAACATATACAGACCATGTGCGTCATAGGGAAAATGAGATGGCACCCAATCTAAGATAACTCCAATATTTTCTGCATGAAAGGCTTCCACCAATGCAGCAAACTGTTGTGGATTGCCAAATCTGGAAGTAGGTGCAAAAAAACCAGTGCCCTGGTATCCCCAACTGCCATCAAAAGGATGTTCCATCACAGGCATCAATTCCACATGCGTAAATCCCATTTCCTTTACATAAGGAACCAATAAAGCAATTAATTGGGCATAGGAATTATAAGATTGTTCATCATTTTTATTGGGGCGCATCCAACTCGCTAAATGCACTTCGTACACCGAATAAGGTTGATTGATTTGATTGGTTACTTTGCGCTTTTCCATCCATGCCGCATCCTTCCAATCATAATTTGTTTGCCAAGTAATAGAAGCCGTTAATGGCCTTAATTCCGCATAGTGTGCAAATGGATCTGCCTTATCCAATCTTACATCCTTAAACCCATGTATATGATATTTGTATACCTCGCCTTGTAAAACATTTGGAATAAATCCTTCCCAAATACCAGAATGATCTAATCTAACTTTTAACGGATGTGCTTGATTATTCCAATTATTAAAATTACCTAAAACAAAAACTGCAGTTGCATTGGGTGCCCAAACACTAAAATAAGTTCCATTGGTTTTGGCTACTTCAATTTGTTTATTTCCGAATAATTTATACAAAGAATAATGCGTGCCATTTTGAAAATTTTGTATATCCGCTTCTGAAAAAAGGGAATAATTCCAAACGGGCTGTTTGGTATCTACAAAATGTACGTCTTCGTATTTAGACATGCTTATTTAGTTAATTCAATCAACTTGAATGTTTGAGCAGGTACAGTAAATTGACTAGTGACACTCGTCCCACCAATAATGTCCTTGCCTCCTTTATATCCAGCAGTCCTTTCTAAGAAATTTGAAAAATTTACTTCTTTATTTTCCGAGGAGGTATTCATCACACACATAATAGTTTGATCGTTAGAATATCTAAAGTAAACATATAATCCATCAATTTGCAAATATTGCATCAACTTCCCTTTGGTAATCGCAGATGAGGATTGTCGATACTTTCCTAATAACTGGGTATAATGTAACATGTCTTTTTCATCAGTCGTTAAACCTTGCTCAGTAAATGCACTTTTTGCATCCACTTGCCATCCGCCAGGCAAATCCAATCGCACCCAACCATCTGGATTTGATATTCCTTTCATTAAAACTTCTGTGCCATAATACATCTGAGGTATGCCGCGACAAGTCAATAACCAAGCCATTGCCATTTTAAGTTTTGGAATACTTTCCCCAAAAACTGAGAATGCACGTGTCATGTCATGGTTGTCTAAAAAGATCACATTCCTTGTAGCATCTTTGTATAAAAAATCTTGACTTAAAGTATTGTACAATTTATTTACACCTTCCGTCCAACCAAATTTTTCATTCAATGCGGGTTGAATACCATAAAATAAAGTTTGAAAATCAGCAGCACCTTGTAAATTACTTTTAAATGGAATATTCATATTGTTCTCAACAAAGTAGGACTGGTTCGCTACCCCATGCACCCAACACTCACCAAAGGACATGAGTTTAGGATACTCATCTAGTAAGGATTGATTACAACGATTCATAAACGCCATATCATTATAGATATAAGTATCAATACGCCATGCATCAATACCAAAGGTTTCTACTGACCATAAAGCGTGTTGAATTAAAAAATTTGCAACAAATTCATTTTGATGATTCATGTCTGGCATTTCAGTAGTGAACCAACCATCTGCCATTTTTTTACTGTCTCTTTTCGCTTGATAGGGATCAAAAACGGTTTGCTCCTTATAATTTGTTTGTGTAAATTCAGGCCATTGGTGTAACCAATCTTTTTCGGGTGCATCCTGCACTAAAAAATGAAATCTGCCAACATGGTTGTACACTGCGTCCTGAATTAATTTCATCCCTCTTGCATGCAATGCATCACTTAATTGCAAATAAGCAGCGTCACCACCAAATCTTTTTTCGATAGTATAATGATCGGTAAAAGCATAGCCATGCTCCGTTCTATTGGGCATATCATTTTCAATTACGGGTGTCATCCATAAAGTAGTCACCCCCATTTTTTGCATATAATCCAAATGGTTTTGTACGCCTTGCAAATCACCTCCATGTCGATGGTAAATAGAATCTCTATTTAAAGTTTGATCCTTTAAACCAACAATACGATCATTACTCGGATTGCCATTACTAAATCGATCAGGCATTAAAAAATAAATAAAATCAGATTGATTAATTCCTTGTGCGAATTGCGAACCCTTGCCTGGTCTTCGATTTTTTAAAGCCCAATCAATTTTGATTTTCTCAACTCCTGACGAAATTACAAAGGGAATATTTCCCGCTTTGGCACTTGCATTAATGGCCACATCCACTGCGATATAATGGGAATTTGAAAAAGGAATTACTTTAATCACTTTAATGCCGGGATAATTAATGGTTACTTTGGCTTTGCTTAAATCAATATCCGTACTTCTTAAAAGCACTTGCACCTTATTCCATTTCATTTGCACAAACCAATTGCTTGGATATGCCGTTATACCGGGAGTAACAACATTTTTTTCTTGGGTTCCTTTTAAATCAGCTGCATTTGAATTAAAAGTAAAAGCCATAAAGAAATACATAATAAAAAGCTTACCAAATAGTACCGATTTATTTTTCATATTCATATTTTTATTATAATAATTAATTATGATATATTATTTTTTATCAGCGCCTGCATCATATACAAACAATACACTTACGGCAGCGCAAATCAATAAAAATCCAGCAAGCACAATTGCATATATAGATTGCCCATTGTAAAAATGTTTCACTATAAAGCCGCCAAATATTCCATTCACAATTTGCGGCAGTGTAATAAAGAAATTAAATATCCCCATGTAAATACCTAATTTACCTGCAGGGATAGATCCTGATAATATCACATATGGCATGGCTAAAATACTTGCCCATGCCAATCCTACACCAATCATGGAATAGGTTAACATGGCAGGATCTTCGATAAAATAAATAGACAACAAACCAAGCCCCCCTGCCAATAATGAAAATGCATGCGTTCCTTTGCGTCCTAAAAATTTAGCTAGCAATGGCAAACAAAGCGCATAAACAGCGGCAACTAAATTATACACCCCAAATGCGGAGCTCACCCTATTACCTGCCGTATTATATTCGATTGATTTTGAATAATCTCCTGTCAATCCATACACATGTGTAGCCACTGCATCCGTCGTAAAAACCCACATACTAAATAGTGCAAACCAAGAAAAAAATTGAACCAACCCTAATTGCTTCATCGTGCGCGGCATATTTTTAAAATCAGTAAAAATATCCAATAAACTGCTTTTCTCTTTAACATCCGTATCCGCTTGACCATGATACTGTGCATATTGTTCAGGGGGATATTCTTTCGAAAAAAATACGGTCACTAAGATGGCTGCCATAAAAACAACTGCACCAATATAAAATGAATACCGAATATTATCAGCCACGCCTGATGCACCTGCTTCTTGTGAAAAACCCATTTGTGCTAACAAGGATGGTAATGCTGAACCTACAACAGCACCTATACCAATTAAAAAGGTTTGTATTGCAAAACCTGATGTGCGTTGACTTTCAGGTAAATTATCCGCTACCAATGCCCTAAATGGTTCCATGGATATATTAAATGAAGCATCCATAATCATGACCATCCCTGCACCCATCCATAACACTGGTAATACCGAAATAAGTAAGCTAGAATTGGGCAGTACCACTAAAGCAATGGAGGATAAGATTGCACCCACTAAAAAATAGGGTTTTCTTCTTCCAAACTTATTCCATGTTCGATCACTATAATGTCCGATGATAGGTTGTACAATCATCCCAACCAGTGGCGCAACAATCCAAAACATGGGCAACTGTTCAACATCAGCCCCAAATGACCTTAAAATTCTGGACGTATTTCCATTTTGTAAAGCAAACCCAAATTGAATTCCTAAAAATCCAAAACTCATAAAAATGATTTGCAGGACCGACATCTTGGGCTTAGGCAATAAATTAGTTGGAGGCATAGCGAATCGTTTAAAGTGTATAATTTACACTACAAAATACAAAAAATAATGATTGAAAAGCCCCAAATTTTATATGACAAAGCCATTGGGGATAACTGCCCCCTTTTTGATTACTACAATGCCGTCCTTCACGGTATATAATGGGTGGTCAATTTTCTCAAGGTGTGGGCCTCCTTTAATTTGAACATCATTGCCAATAGAACAATTTTTATCAACGATTGCATCTTC
>SYEV01000046.1 GCA_005800655.1 Bacteroidota bacterium | reverse complement strand
AGGAGTACGGCCCAAATTCAATTAATGAAATGCCAATGGATTGGGCGTCAGCACTTAAAAAATATTCATTTGATACTTTAGATAAACATGGATATGGTCCTTATTATGTAATGATGAGTTTAGAAAAACTAACGAATGCGTTTAAATCCAAAAACAAGGATAGTATTTTGTTTTATGCCGCCGATTTGGGACATTATGTAGGCGACTTACATGTGCCTTTGCATATCACTAATAATTATGATGGTCAATTATCAGGTCAAAAAGGAATGCATAGTTTATGGGAATCTTTTATTCCTAGTTTGCGCATTGATCAATACCAATTGTATAATCCGCATAAAGCGAAGTATTTAAAAAATCCAGAAGCTGCATTGTGGGCAGATATTCGTAAAGCCTATGCTTTACTTCCTGAAATGTTTGCAAAAGAAATTGAAGTTTCTAAATCATTTACACCTGAGCAAAAATATAAAATGCAAATGTACTATGGTAAAAATACCAGAATGTACACCAAGGAGTTTGCGGAGGCTTATGCCGATGCATTGGGTGGCACTATTAATAATCAATTGATTGCTTCTGCAAATATGCTTTCAGATTTTTGGTATACTGCTTGGATAAATGCGGGTAAGCCTAGTTTTATTACCAGAGATATCTCTCTTAATTTATCTGCAGAATTAAAATCATTTAAGAGCAATAGATTAATACAGGATAGCTTATTAATATCAAAAAAAGGCAAGCCTAAAGCCAACGATTAAACGTAGCGCTAAATTTTTGTTTGAAGTGTTTTTTGTGCAATAATTTGGGCAATTTTTTGTCCATCCATCGCTGCACTTACAATACCGCCTGCATAACCAGCACCTTCCCCACAAGGGTATAAATTTTTTATTTGCGGATGCGTTAATGTGTCTGCATCTCTTGGAATACGCACAGGTGAGGAAGTGCGACTTTCAGTGGCCACCACAATGGCATCATTGGTGTAATAGCCTTTCATCTTTTTCCCAAATGACTTAAACCCTTCTTGTAAAGTTTTGTGCACAAAATCGGGTAATACTTTTTGTAAAGGTGCAGATAGTAATCCAGGTATATAACTTGCATCCGGTAAGGTGTCGGATAATTTATTGGTACAAAAATCTACCAGTCTTGCCGCTGGTGCAACTTGCAATCCACCACCTACAAAAAATGCAGCTTGTTCCACTTGTTGTTGAAATGCCAATAAGCTTAATGGATGAACCGTATTGCTTTTTACCGTTTTTTCAATCAGTGGATTTATTGTTACTTTATTTTCTTTCCATTGCTGATTAATATAATTTAATGCAGTGGGTGTGTCTATTTGTACTACCATGCCACTATTTGCATAGGGGTTATCACGTTTGCTAGGGCTCCAACCATTCACCACAATTTCACCAGGTGCCGTAGCTGCAGGTGCAATGATTCCACCAGGACACATACAAAAACTAAATACACCACGTTCGCTAACTTGCTCTACTAAATTATAAGCCGCTGGCGGTAAATTTGGATCCTTGGTGATACAATGGTATTGAATACGGTCAATAATATTTTGTGGATGTTCTACTCTTACGCCTAATGCAAAAGGCTTGGCTTCAATTAAAATATCTTTTTCATAAAGCAAGCTAAAAATATCTCGCGCAGAATGTCCTGTTGCAAGTATGAGTGATTCGCATTTAAAATGATCACCATCTTCTGTAATCACTTCTTTGATGAATTCATTTTCAATGGTAAAGTTAACAAGTTTTTTATTGAACAAAACTTTTCCGCCAGATGCTTCAATTTGTTCACGCATCGCAGTTATTATATGCGGCAATTTATTGGTACCAATATGCGGATGTGCCTGGTATAAAACACTTTCGTCAGCCCCAAATTGGTAAAACAAACGTAAAATTTTATCAATACTTCCGCGCTTATTACTACGGGTATATAATTTACCATCGCTATACGTGCCAGCGCCTCCTTCTCCAAAGCAATAGTTACTCTCGGGATTGACCACGCCTTCCTTATTTAATTTAGCCAAATCTCTTCTGCGTGATCTTACATCCTTACCTCTTTCTAATATAATGGGTCTAAGTCCTAGCTGAATACATTCTAGGGCTGCAAATAATCCCGCAGGTCCAGCACCAATAATAATTACTTCCTTGGCATTTATTGGCAAATCTTCAAAAAGGAGGGGTGAAATATATCTTTGACATGGCGCTTCGTTGATAAACACTAGAATACTCAGATTTACCCAAACCTGCTGGCGGCTTCGGGCATCAATAGATTGTTTGAGAATATGGAATCCTTGGATATGGGTACTTGGCTCGGCTATTGCTTGGGAAATAGCATTCAATAAAATGGGTTGGCTAGCAACTTCGGAGGGGGTCAGCTTTAAAGCGATCGTTTTTTGCATGGGTTAGGTTTTTATCCTAAAAAAATGCAGTCTATATATTATAGACTATTTATATATAATAAACCTAGAATTGAGCATAAAATATAGTGTCATAACTGGTGACTATATTATATGCCTAATTGTATAATATTAGAAAGGAAGGTCGTCGCCTGATTCGTTCGCAGGGATGTCAAAATAAGTGTTGGTTTTAGTTGGAGCAGTATTTCCACCCAATTGAACTGCTTCCATACGCCAAGCATCTAAATTGGTGATATAATTATCCTTACCATCTTTGTTCCATTTTGAGCCTTTAATATTAAATAACACTTTTACAGTATCTCCTAGGTTAAAGCGGTCAGGCATCGTTGTTCGGTCCTGAACACACTGAAATTTCACATAATTAGTGATGATTTTACCATTGATATCATCGGTCTTTTCAATGACAAACTCCCTTGTTTTAAAGGTTTCCTTCCTCTGAATGATTTCGTATTTGGCAAGTAGCTTGCCGGTTAATTCGTAGCTCATAGTTATTATTAAGTGTCTAAAGGTAGCAATATTTGACCAAATGGTATAGGGGCTAATTTTAATTACAAATCAAGAGGGATGTCCAATAAAAAAACCTTAAAAATTAGTGGATAAACTACCCCATTATTAAAAAAAGGTGCTATCTTGAACGCCTGATTAGCTGCAGTAAAGGGGGTTGAATCCAATGTTTGGGGTACATGTAAAAAAAACCAAAAAAAAAGTTTTTTTTTCAACATAAAGGCTTCATATTCGCATACTGATTCAAGGATTAGCAATTGTTAAATAGGCGCAAGGGAAATCAGAAAAAAAGGAACAAGTTTTATCATCATATAAAGGGTTAGAAAGTAAGATGGCTAAGAGTGCAGAATTAATTTGGAGTAATTGCTTAAAGATTATTAAAGATATTGTCGAATGGCAGCACTTTAAAACTTGGTTTGAGCCTATACAGCCGGTTGATTTAAAAGAAAACGTTTTACTGATTCAAGTTCCAAGTCAATTTTTTTACGAGTACATCGAGGAACATTACGTTAACTTATTAGCTAAAACTTTAAAGCGTGAATTAGGAAAAGAAGCTAGGTTAGAATACAGAATCATGGTGGATAGCGGGAATAACAAAAAAGGTTCAATGGATGTTCCAGCTAGCGGTATGAAAACTTATAATAACAACGAGATGAATTTCCCGTTGGTGATTGATAATCCAGTGAAAAATCCATTTGTGATTCCTGGGTTGAAGAAAATGCAAATCGATCCTCAGTTAAATCATAATTATACATTTGATTCATTTATTGAGGGAGATTGTAATAGGGTGGCGCGTCGCGCTGGTAAAACAGTTGCTGAAAAGCCAGGTGCTAATTCATTTAATCCCTTGGTTATTTATGGTGGTGTAGGTCTTGGAAAAACACATTTGGCACAAGCCATTGGAAACGATGTTAAACGTGCGCATCCAAATAAGGTTGTTTTATATGTGAGTTCAGAAAAATTCATCAATCAGTTCCAAGATCATAGTCGTAATAATGCAATTAATGATTTCATACATTTTTATCAATTGATAGATGTGTTGATAATTGATGATGTTCAATTTTTTAATAGAGCAGAAAAATCTCAGGATGCATTCTTCGCAATTTTTAATCACTTGCACCAAAGCGGAAAGCAATTGGTTTTAACTTCAGATAAAGCACCAAAGGATTTAGAAGGTTTACAAGAACGTTTATTAAGCCGTTTCCGTTGGGGCTTAAGTGCTGATATTCAAGTGCCAGATTACGATACGCGTATCGAAATTTTGGAAAAGAAGATGAAGGCGGATGGTTTAGATATGCCAAAAGAAGTGGTGAAGTATGTGGCATATAATATTAATACGAATGTAAGAGAGTTAGAAGGTGCCCTAATATCCTTATTGGCACAGTCTTCTTTGAATAAAAAAGAAATTGATGTTGAATTAGCAAAGAAGGTTTTACGCAACTTTGTTAAAACAAGCAGCAAAGAAATTACGATCGATGCGATTCAGAAAATGGTTTGCGAATTTTTCGAAGTGCCTTACGATAAGTTATTACAAAAAACACGGAAGCGTGAAATTGTACAAGCCCGTCAAATTACCATGTACTTGGCTAAAGCCTTTACTAAGAATTCATTAAAAACAATTGGAGAACACTTTGGTGGTCGTGATCATACTACTGTTATACATTCTTGTCAAACAGTAAAGGATTTAATGGATACGGATTCTATGTTCAGAGAAAACGTAATGGAGTT
>SYEV01000045.1 GCA_005800655.1 Bacteroidota bacterium | reverse complement strand
GGGTAAGATATCAGGGGCTGTAGATTATTATATTAGAAATACCAATGATCTATTGGTGAACAGAGCATTACCTAATGTTACCGGATTTAATAGTGTAATTACCAATCTAGGTAAAGTGGATAATTCAGGTTTTGAATTTAGTTTGAACACTGAAAATATTAAAAAGGACAATTTTGTTTGGAGAACTACAATAGCTGCATGGACTAATAAAAATAAAATAATTAGTCTTTATGGCAAAGTTCCCGTAACTGATGCTACTGGAAATGTAACTATGAAGGAACAGGATGATAGGGCAAATGGTTGGTTCATTGGACAAGATATTAATACGGTTTGGGATTTTAACGTATTGGGTGTTTGGCGTGTGGATGAAGCAGCGACTGCAAAATCCTTTGGGTTTTCACCTGGGGATTTCAAACTTGAGGACGTCAATAAGGATGGTAAACTAACAGTGGATGATAAAGTATTTTTGGGTCGAACTACAGCTAAGCTATCATTCAATTTGAGAAATGAATTTACGCTCTATAAAAATTGGGATCTTTCTTTTCAACTATATGGCCGATTAGGACAACTTTCACAATTTAATGAAGCTGCTAACACGGATCGTTTTTATGATCGTTCACAGTTTTATAAAAGACCTTATTGGACACCAGAAAATCAAATTAATGATTACGGTAGGATGATGTCTTCGATAGGTTCTGGAATTGGATTTAATATTTGGAGAAAATCATCATTTGTAAGATTAAATAATATCGGTGTTGCTTACAACATGCCTAAAAAATATATAGAGAAAATGAAATTTCAATCATTGAAGTTTTATTTCAATATACAAAATGCATTGGTTGTTTCGCCATGGGAGTATTTCGATCCTGAAAACAAAGGTTTCACTCCTTCATATGGTACATTTGGTATTAACTTAACATTTTAATTATTAATTTAAAACACAAATCATTGGATATGAAAAATTTGAATATAAAATATTTACAATACCTATTCACCATGTGTATGGTATTGTTTGTTAGCCAATCCTGCAACAAAGACTGGTTGGAACCAAAGGCTTTGTCTTTTTATTCTCCTGAAAATACGCTTCAAGATGAGTCAGGTTTTAATGCTGCGTTGGCGAGTATCGCTAAAAATGTACGACAAGAATTCTACGAAGATGGCGCTCCAATTATTACAGAAAACATTTTTTCTGAAATGGCCATTGAAGGCACAACTGATAAATTTGGCCCTGCAGTAAATATGGATATATTGATTACGCCTGATGCACAGTTAAATAGTGGTGACTTTAACCGAATTGGCTATTTTTGGGAAAGAAACTATTTAATAATACGTTTGGCGAATACCATTACTTCAAGAATTGCTACTGTAAAAACAATTGCAGATGATAAAAAAAATAGTATACTAGGTCGTGCTTACTTTTTCAGGGCCTATGCTTATTATAGACTCGTGCATCAGTTTGGGGATGTGCCTACTACATTTACGGAACTTAGTTCGGCAAAATTAGATTTCACTTCGGTTAAGCGTGAGGTGATTTTACAACGATTAAAGACTGATCTTGATTTTGCAATGCTTAATGTACCCTGGGTGTCTAGTAAAGGGGAAGTGAATAGAGCAGCTGTTGGTCACTTGTTGACTAAGGTGAATCTTGCACTAGGTCTGTTTGATGATGCAATTGCTTCATCTAGTGCAGTGATTAATAATGGCACTTATAAATTAATGACCAATCGATTTGGGGTTGATGCTGGTATAGCAAGTAAAAATGTTATTTGGGACTTACACAGACGTAATAATAAATATAGTTCAGCTAATACGGAAGTTTTATTTTCAGTAATTGATCGATATGGTGATCCGTCTGCTACCGTAAATGGTACTACCAGTATGCGTCAAGCATTACCTTTTTCATCTTCAGGAATTATTTTAACCCCAGATGGATTAGTGGGTATGACAAATCTCCAAGTTGAATTTGATCATATGAAAGATTATGGTCGCGGCATTGGTCGTTGCAGAGCAACTCCATATGCTACTGTATATATTTGGGATGATCCAAAAGATTTGAGACATGATACCCTTTCAAGAAACTGGATGGAAATGACCATGCTAACCTATAATAATGTGGGCACTTTGAAAGGTAAGTCGCCTTATTATGGGAAAAGACTTCAACTTAGAAAAGCGGATGGATCTTTGCTAGTAAGTGGGGGTGATACCATTCGTACTTGGTTTGGTTGGCCGCATTATAAGTTATATGTGGAAGATGAAATTAGATATCCTTATCAAGGAGGTAACTCCGATTGGTATGTATTTCGTTTAGCTGAAACCTATTTGTTAAGAGCGGAAGCTTATTGGTATAAAAACGATTTAGCATCAGCTGCTGCAGATGTCAATATGGTTAGAACAAGAGCAAAATGCTCGCCTTATACTGCATCGCAAGTTGGTTTAGGAACAATTTTAGATGAGCGTGGAAGAGAATTGTATTATGAAGAGCCAAGAAAAACTGAGTTAACAAGGGTTGCCTATATTTTAGCAAAAACAGGTAAATCATTTGGTGGCAAATCTTATACTGTTGCTAATTTTTCTACAGCAAATTTCTGGTATGACAGATTGATGGAGAAGAATGATTTTTACGGAAAAGGTATTAAAAATGTGAGAGGGGATCAATATAAAATAAGTCCTTATCATGTATTATGGCCAATTCCTAGACCAGCAATACTAGCGAATAGTTTGGGTCAAATAAACCAAAATATGGGTTATGCTGGATCAGAAAAGAATAAGCCTGCATTAGATAAAATTCAGGAGTAATCATATCTATTTTTAAATGTCCCTGTCTCGTATCATCGGGGCGGGGACATTTTTTTTAATTAAATTTTAGTAACTTTATTTTTTATTAAAATTTCATCATTTCTTTTTAAAAAATAATATCATGTCAAACAGACGAAAATTTATTCAACAAACTATTTTAGGAATTTCAGGTTCGGCATTGTTACCTGTGATTGGTCATGCGAGCTCAAGTGCATTCAAATCATTAAATAGTGCAAATACACCTTTGCAAATGGGTATGGCTGGTTACAGTTTCGCAAAATTTAGTTTGGATCAGTCCATTGCAATGATGAAACGCGTTGGACTGGCAAATATGTCATTAAAAGAAATTCATTTGCCATTGAATAGTACAGATGAACAAATTAGCGCGGCAATCGCTAAGTATAAAGCAGCAGGTATCAATATTTATACGGTAGGGGTTATCTACATGAAATCCAAAGAGGCGGTTGATAAAACATTTGAATACGCAAAAAAATGTGGTGTAAATATGATTGTAGGCGTTCCTAATTATGATTTAATTGAATACGCAGAACAAAAAGTGAAGGAGTATGATATTAAATTAGCCATACATAATCATGGCCCTGAAGATGCTTTATATCCCGCACCTGGAGATGTATATAATCGTGTTAAAAATTTAGATGCAAGAATGGGTATGTGTATTGATATTGGGCATTCTTTGCGCGCTGGTACATTACCTGAAAAAGCGATTCGCGACTTTAAAGATCGTTTATTTGATTTGCATATTAAGGACATTAATACGGCAGCAAAAGAGGGAAAAGGAATTGAGTTTGGCCGCGGTGTAATTAATTTTGGCGCAGTCATTGAATCACTACGTAAAGTTAAATATACAGGGATATGTAGTATCGAATATGAAAAAGATATGTCAGATCCCTTGCCAGGAATTGCAGAGTCAGTGGGTTATTTCAAAGGAAGAATAGCTGCGGAAGATTAATATAAAATCAGATAAACAATATGGACGATTTATTATTAATCGTTACAAGTGGTAGGGCAAAAATAGAAACAATATTCACTAAAAAGTCTAATCCTTCATTGGGTAGGACTTTTTTTATTGGGTATGGCCCCAGCGATAACTTTTATTGTCAATGCCTGCCAAATCTAACATTCTATTGACCACCGTCATGGCTAGTTCTTCCATTGTTTTAGGCTTGCTATAAAAGCTTGGTGTTGCAGGACAAATAATACCACCCGTTAATGTGATGGTTTCCATATTTTTAATATGTATTAAATTATACGGTGTTTCGCGCGCTACTAAAATGAGTTTTCTTCTTTCTTTCAATACCACATCAGCTGAGCGCGTAATTAAATCATCACTGATGCCTGATGCGATACGCCCTAAGGTACCCATGCTACAAGGGACCACAAACATGATATTGTATTGCGCAGATCCTGATGCAAATGGGGCGTTGAAATCATTTTTTTGATAAAAAGTAAAAGGGTATTTAGTATAATCTTTATTATCTAATTCAGTTTTCCATACCATTTTTGCATTATCGCTCATCACCACACCTATTGATTCGTATTGGTCGTTTAGTGGGATAAGGGCATCCATCAAACATTTAGCATAAATAGCACCGCTTGCACCCGTAATCGCAATAATTATCTTATTCATATACTTATAACAATTAAAGTTGCAAATGGTTCTGCGTGGTGAAATAATTATTAAACAATTTGTTGGGATGATTCCCTAATATGTAGCGTGGACTGCAAAACAATATTTTCATTGGGAATGTAGGTCTTGTTTTTGTCTAGGTATTTGAACATCACTTCCGCTGCGGTTTTACCAATATTATAAGCAGGTTGCGTGATGGTGGAAAGGGAAGGGCTTAATAAGGACGCTGTTTCAAGGTTTGAAAAACATATTACTTTTAAATCTTTGGAGATATTGATATTTAATTCTCTACAAACTTGATAGGTGATGATGGCTAGTTTTTCCACGGAAGCGAAAATGCCATCTGGTTTATTTTTTCCAGTTAATAGTTTTTTTACAAGTTGGTAGTTCATTTCATCATCATTGCCACATTTGATAACTCGCTCAGGTTTGGCTTCCATGTTATTTTTATGCAATTCCTCTAAATAACCACTTTTTCTTTTTTGCATAATTGAAATGTCATCGCCTAATGATAAAAAGGCAATATCCTTACAATTATTTTCAATTAAATGGTTGGTTGCATTCATTCCGCTGATGTAATCATCAGTGGTAATTTTTGCGGTTTCAATTTCATGACAAATACGATCAAAAAATACGATGGGTATTCCTTTTTGTTGAAAATCTGATAAATGGGATTGGTTTTTGGTATTCATCGTTACCGACATCAAAATACCATCCACTCTTTTATTTTCCAAATGCTTCATGATCCCTTTTTCCTTTTCAAAGTCTTCGTGTGTCAGATAGATGAGGACATGGTAGTCATTTTCTTGTGCGATACGCTCTATACCATTTATAACTAATGAAAAATAGTTATTGGCCACTTCAGGGACCACAACGGCGATGGTTTTACTTTTATTTCTTCTTAATCCACTGGCAAATGGATTGGGGGTGTAGTCCATTTCCTTTGCTTTGGCTAAAACACGTTCTTTTGTGGCATCCCCAATTTCATGACTATCCCGCAAGGCCTTTGATACCGTTGAAATGGAAAGGTTCAATATTTTTGCTAACTGCTTTAAATTTACTGCTGCCATGGGCTTTTTTAGGATATTTCAAGTGTGACCACTAAAATAAATGCCAATTTACTAAAATTACTACATCGTTTGCGTAAATATTATCGTTTTCTTGTTTTTTTGTCGATTGAATAATTCTAAAATTGTTTAATATTTAGTAATTTTCAAATTAGTTTATTAGCTATTTGATCTTACGGTAGGTGGAGGAATTAGTTCACTTAACTTATTGTATTTGAACATTATAGAAAATAATTAAATTAATCAATTGTCTAATTGTTTTCCTTTTTATTAAGATAATTTTATCTTTTAAATAGGTAGTATAGATAAAGTAAAAAATTAATGATTTTTTAAAATTAAATTATAAAAAATGGCACAATCGGATATGTTTAGTTTGCAAGGAAAAGTAATTGTGGTTACTGGAGGTACTGGTGTATTAGGTGCAGGATTTGTAAAAGGAATTGCAGCACAGGGCGGTATTCCAATTATTTTAGGTCAGAATGTGGAGAAGGGAAATGAAAGAGTAGCGGAAGTGAAAGCGAATGGAGGGGATGCACATTTTATTTCGGTGAATGTATTAGAAGAAGCACAATTGGTTTCAGCGAAAAATGAAATTTTAGGGAAGTATGATAAAATAGATGGGTTGGTGAATGGTGCTGGAGGAAATATACCATCGGGTGTTTTGCAACCAACGGAAGATGTTTTCAATTTGAATATTGATGGCATGAAGGATGCTTTAGTGCTTAATTTATGGGGCACCATTATTCCTGTTCAAGTATTTGGACCTGAAATCGCAAAAACAGGCAATGGGAGTATCGTTAATATATCATCGGTGAGTTCTAAACGTGCCATTACAAAAGTGTTGGGTTATAGTATGGGTAAGGCGGCTATTGATATTTATACCAAATGGTTTGCAATTGAAATGGCCAATCGTTATGGCGATAAAATAAGAATCAATTCTATCATGCCTGGTTTTTTTCTTACAAGTCAAAATAAAACTTTACTAACCAATGAAGATGGATCTTATACAGAACGTGGCAATGCGATTATTAGAAATACACCTTACAAAAGATTTGGTCAACCAGATGAATTAATAGGTGCCTTGGTATGGTTATTAAGTGACGCGTCAAAATTTGTGACTGGTATGGATATTGGCGTGGATGGAGGATTCACCATTAATAGTGGGGTATAAAGATTGTATTTATAGAATGAAGGCATGAAAAAATTTTAATGCCGATCATTTTATGGTTGTAAATGTTTGTTGAGGTTGTATTTGATTAAATTATAAAAGTTGAATTAAAATAATGGCACATCAATTTTACCCTTCATATGGGAATGTAAAAAACAGGATGGAACAAACCATGCGCTGGTATGGGCCTAACGATCCAGTTTCTTTGTCAGATATCAGACAAGCAGGCTGCACTGGCGTTGTTACCGCATTACATCATATTCCGAATGGTGATGTTTGGACAGTGGAAGAAATTCAAAAAAGAATTGATTTAGTGGCCGCTGCTGGATTAAAATGGTCAGTAGTTGAAAGCTTGCCTGTGCATGAGTCTATAAAAACTCAAGTGGAGGGCTATTTGCAAATTATCGAAAACTATAAAATCAGTTTAAAAAATCTTGGACATTGTGGGATCAAAATTGTGACTTACAATTTTATGCCTGTGATGGATTGGACAAGAACTAATTTAGAATATCCTTTGCCAGATGGTTCCTTGGCTTTATTGTATGAAAAAGCAGCGGTCATGGCTTTTGATTTATTTATTTTAAAAAGGAAAGGCACTGAAAAAGATTATACCGCTGAGGAAATAGCTATTGCAAAAAATAAATATGAAAATGCAAGTGCGGCTGAACTAGAATTGATTCAAAAAAACATGATCAAAGGGTTGCCGGGAAGTGAGGAAAGTTTTACGATGGAGCAATTTCAAGCTGCGTTGGATGCATATGCAGGAATAGATGCTGAAAAATTAAGAAGTCATTTGATCTATTTTTTACAACAAGTAGTTCCAGTTGCAGAAGCGGCAGGAATTAAAATGGTCATTCATCCAGATGATCCGCCACATGCTATTTTAGGTTTACCTAGAATTGTAAGTACAGCATCTGATATACAAGCATTAGCAACAGCAGTGCCCTCCTTAAGTAATGGCTTGTGCTTTTGTACAGGCTCATTTGGTGTAAGGCCAGATAATAATTTACCAGAAATGGTGAAGCAATTTGGGGACAGAATAAATTTTATTCACCTGCGTAGTACGAGACGCAATGCGCAAGGTGATTTTTATGAAGACAATCATTTAGAAGGGGATGTGGATATGTATGGGGTGATTAAAGAAATCGTTCTTGTGATGCAAAAGCGTGGGGTAGATATTCCTATGCGACCTGATCATGGACATCAAATGTTAGATGATTTGAAAAAGAAAACCTATCCTGGTTATTCTGCTATTGGAAGATTAAAGGGTTTGGCTGAATTAAGAGGTGTTGAATTGGGCATATTAAGAAGTTTAGAAGAAAATAAATAATAAAATAATAGACGCATGGCAATTTCAAAAAAGAAAACCATTTTCACAGACCAATTTTTACTTGAAAGTAAAATGGCTAATAAATTGTATCATAATCATGTAGCCAATTTGCCTATTATTGATTATCACAATCATCTGCCGCCCAATGAAATAGCAGAAAATAAAAAATTCAAAAATTTAACGGAGATTTGGTTAAAAGGGGATCACTATAAATGGAGAGCGATGCGCGCCTTAGGTATAGATGAAAAATTAATTACGGGCAATGCAAGTGATGAAGATAAATTTAAAGCCTGGGCTACATGTATGCCACAAACCATTCGTAATCCATTATTTCATTGGTCACATTTGGAATTAAAACGACCCTTTGGGATCAATGAATATTTAGATGAAAAAAGTGCGGGTGCAATTTATAAAAAGTGCAATATGCTTTTAGCACAAGATAAATTTTCAACACAGGGAATTCTCAATAATTACAAAGTGGAATTAGTGGGAACTACGGATGATCCATGTGATGATTTAGCACATCACAAAAAAATTGCAAAAAGTGGATTTAAATGTAAAGTGTTACCCACTTTCAGACCTGATAAGGCTTTGAATATTGCAGATAAGGGGGCGTTTATACAATATTTGCAAAAGTTGGAAAAGGTTTCAGGAACAAAAGTTAAATGCATCAATACTTTCTTAATTGCATTAGAGAGCAGGGTAAATTATTTTCATCAAAATGGTTGTCGCGTTTCTGATCATGCATTTACACAAATGCCATCTCAAATTACTTTTACTACGAAATTGGAAAAAGAGTTTGTTAAATTTATTCAAAACAAAAACAGTTTACCTTTTTCTCAGCCAGAGCGTTTCTCGGGTGCTATACTTTTATCATTATCGAGAATGTATTGTAAAAAAGGCTGGGTACAACAATTCCACTTGGGCCCGATTCGCAATAATAACACCAAGTTAGTAGCTCGTATTGGAGTTGATTCCGGTACAGATTCCATTGGTGATTATCCACAAGCAGTTAGTTTGTCTAATTTTTTAAATGCGTTGGATCAAAGTGACGAATTAACTAAAACTATTTTATACAATAACAATCCTTCTGATAATGAGGTTTTCGCAACCATGTGTGGGAATTTTAGTGATGGTAATTTAAAGGGTAAAATGCAGTTTGGATCAGGCTGGTGGTTTTTGGATCAAAAGGATGGCATGGAGAAGCAAATAAATGCTTTATCAAATATGGGTGTTGTATCCACATTCATTGGAATGTTAACAGATAGTCGTAGCTTTTTATCTTATTCGAGGCATGAATATTTTAGACGTATCATTTGTAATTTATTTGCAAAGGATATGGAAAAAGGACTTATTCCTAATGATGAAAAATGGATCGCAGATATTTTAAAAAATATTTGTTATTATAATGCGAAAGAATACTTTAAAATTAATTAATACAAAATAAACCAAGTTATGAGCAAGAAAGTAGTTACACTCGGGGAAATTATGTTGCGATTGTCAACACCTGATTTTAAAAGATTTGTACAAGCAGATACCTTTGATATCACTTATGGTGGTGGCGAAGCGAATGTGGCTGCAGCTTTATGTAATTATGGATTAAATGGAACATTTGTTACAAAAGTGCCTAATAATCCAATCGGCCAATCGGCGATTAATCATTTAAGAAGATATGGGGTAGATACCCAATTTATTGCGCGTGGTGGTGATAGACTGGGGATTTACTTTTTAGAAACGGGTGCATCCATGCGTGCTTCACAAGTAGTATATGATCGTGCAGGTGCATCTATAGCTGATGTGGATGCTTCTGAATTTGATTTTGATAAAATTTTAGATGGGGCTGATTGGTTTCATACGACAGGTATCACACCTGCTCTAAGTGATAAAGCAGCTGCATTAACTTTGGCTGCATTGAAAGCGGCAAAAGCAAAAGGAATTACAACTAGTATTGATTTAAATTATCGTAAAAAATTGTGGACGAAGGAAAAGGCAAGAGAAGTAATGTCTGAATTGTGTAAGTATGTGGATGTATGTATCGGAAACGAAGAAGATGCAGATACCACTTTAGGTTTTAAAGCTGCTGATACAGATGTAACAAAAGGAGAGCTGAACTTGGATGGTTTCAAAGATGTATTTAAACAAATGCAAGCTAAGTTTGGATTTAAATTTATTGCATCCTCATTACGTGAAAGCCATAGCGCAAGTGATAACGGTTGGAGCGCATTAGTTTATAACGGAACTGATTTTTACCATACCAAGCAATACAATGTTCGCATTGTGGACAGAGTAGGAAGTGGGGATAGTTTTGCAAGTGGTTTAATTTATGGATTAGTCACTGGCATGTCAATGGCTGATGCTGCAGAGTTTGGCGTTGCAGCTAGTGCTTTAAAACATACCATCCCAGGTGATTTGAACCACGCAACCCTAAGTGATGTTAAGGATTTAATGAAAGGCGATGGCAGCGGCCGCGTTCAACGATAAAAATAGTAATTTATGAATGATGCAATTTTATAATGAATTGCATTATTCATTTAAGAATAGATGATTTAAAACGGAATAATATGATTATAGATACTCTTCAGAATGCACACAAATATTATAGTGTACATCCTTTATTTAAGGCAGCTTTTGAATATATCGCTGCGCAAAATTTAAATTCCATTGAAACAGGCAAATTTGATATTTCAGATGGATTAAAAGTGATTAACAATACGGCAGTTGGTAAATCAACTGATGCAAGTGTTGCAAAATTTGAATGTCATAATAAAAATATTGATATTCAACTTTGTATCAAAGGGGACGAGCAAATGGGATGGAAGCCAAGAAGTAAGTGCGTATTGCCTAATGGTGATTATAATGAAGAAAAAGATGTGCAATTGTATTTGGATCAACCGGATACCTTTTTTAGTTTAACCGATCATCAGTTTGTTATTTTCTTTCCGGAAGATGTGCATGCTCCAATGATTGGGGAAGGGGAGATTACAAAAATGGTGATAAAAGTGCGTATATAGTTTTTTCGATGAATGATGGATCAATTTTATTTTAATTAATAATAGTAATAAAAAAAAGATGAGTAAAAATCAACAAGCAATCGACGCAATCATTCACCAAGGAATGTTGCCTTTATATTTTAATGCAGATGAGTCTGTAAGTATTGAAATTTTGCGTGCTATTTATAAAGCTGGTGTGAAAGCAGTAGAATATACCAATCGTGGCGAAGCGGCTTTAAAAAATTTCAAAGCAATGGTGGCAATTAGAAATACAGAAATGCCTGAGTTATTAATGGGGGTGGGGACTATCAAAAATGTAGCACAAGCGACAGATTATATTAATGCAGGTGCTGATTTTTTAGTAAGTCCAGGTTATGTAGCCGAGGTAGCTGATTATACCCATGCTAAAGGTTTGTTATATGCGCCAGGTTGTATGACGCCTACTGAAATTATTGCAGCTGAAAACAATGGGGTAAAATTTATAAAGTTATTTCCAGGTAATTTATTAGGCCCTGAATTTTTAAGTGGTATTAAAGATATATTTCCTAAACTTTTATTTATGCCTACAGGTGGTGTGGATACGACTAGGGAAAATATTGAAGGTTGGTTTAAAGCAGGGGTATGTGCAGTAGGTATGGGAAGTAAATTGATTAGTAAAAAATTAATGGAAGCAAAGGAATATGCGACTATTGAAACTGAAACAATAAAAGTGTTGGAACTAATCCAAACAATTAAAACAAAATAAATGAAACAAACTACTATTGGAAAATATCGTTGGTCAATTTGTGCGTTATTGTTTTTTGCAACAACCGTAAATTATTTAGATCGCCAAGTGTTGAGTTTATTAAAACCCACTTTGGAGCGTGAATTTGATTGGAGCAATAGTGATTACGCAAACATAGCCTCGGTATTTCAATTTAGTTACGCAATCAGTTTGTTGTTTGCTGGGCGTATTGTTGATAAATTAGGTACAAAAGCAGGTTATTCTTGGGCAATCATAATTTGGTCATTAGCTGCAATTTTACATGCTTATGCGGTTCCAACCGGTATGATGGTTGCAACTGTTTTAGGTTGGGTAGGAATCACTGCAGTTCCAATTTCAATTGCAGGATTTATGTTATCAAGGGCTTTATTAGGTTTTGGAGAAGCGGGTAATTTTCCTGCAGCAATTAAAGCAACAGCCGAATATTTCCCCAAAAAAGAAAGAGCATTTGCAACAGGTATATTTAATTCAGGTACCAATGTGGGTGCCATATTAGCGCCACTATCTGTTCCTTGGATCGTAACCACTTGGGGTTGGGAGGAAGCATTTTTTATTATTGGTGCTATTGGATTTTTGTGGTTAATTTTTTGGATCATCTATTATGATAAACCCACTGAGCAAAAAAGGTTATCTGCTGCTGAATTGGAATACATCACGGATCATACTGAGGTAGAGAATACAGTAGTAGATGGTAAAGTAACCAATCGTATTTCATGGGCTACATTAATGGGTTATAAGCAAACCTGGGCTTTTGCTATTGGTAAATTTATGACAGATGGGGTTTGGTGGTTTTTCTTATTTTGGTTACCAGGCTATTTGAAGGACCAATATAGTATGGAAGGCACTGCAATTATTATTCCATTAACAGTATTGTACAGTATGACCATGGTGGGCAGTATTGGTGGCGGGTATTTTCCTACATATTTTATTAATAAAGGAATGAAACCTTATGATGGTCGTATGAAAGCTATGTTGATGATTGCCTTTATTCCATTGGTGGTATTAGCAGTACAACCTTTGGGTTATTTGAGTTATTGGGTGCCCGTAATTTTTATTGGTATTGGTGCATCTGCACATCAGGCATGGTCTGCAAATATTTATACTACTGTTTCTGATATGTTTCCAAAGCGATCCATTGCAACAGTGGTAGGTATTGGAGGAATGGCTGGCGGATTAGGGGGTGTTGTGGTTTCAAAAGTAGGTGGGTGGTTATTTGATAGCTACAAATTAAAAGCGGTAAATGCTACCTGGTCAAGTGCAACAAATACTAGCTTTTCTGATTATTTAAACAAAGTGGTATCACTTAATGTTACTGACAAAAAAGGGGTATTGGTCAATGTAGCACAAAAAGATTGGTCAAACTTAACCAAAGATATACAAGCAAAATTACAAGCGGTGGATCCAACCCAATATGAGTTGTTTATTCATATTCAAAAGGAAGCCGTACGTGGTTCCTTAACGACTGCGTATTCAATGATGTTTGCTTTTTGTGCAGTTGCTTATTTAATTGCTTGGGGTATCATGAAGTCATTGGTTCCAAAGGAAAAAATAATCAATTTGTAAATAGTTATTTAAATGCTTCAATTTTTTGAACAAGCAAAAAAGCATTTAACTAATGACGCCATCATTCATGATGGCGTCATTTATAAGTATGAGCAACTAATCGCAAGTGCAGAGAAATTTTCTGGAATACTCTTAAATAATACCCCTGATTTGAGTCAGGCTAGGGTTGCTTTTATGGTACCTCCGGGCTTTGATTATGTAAAAACATTATGGGCAATTTGGATCGCAGGAGGTGTTGCAGTTCCACTATGTATCACGCATCCACTTCCATCCTTGGAATATGTTTTGGACGATACGCAATCCTCTATCTTAGTTATTTCCAAAGAATTTAAAGAAGTATTAAGGCCTTATTTACAAACTGCTCATATTCGAGTCATTATCATTGAAGATGTAAATGATGAACAAATTACATTTCCTGCAACCTTGCCTCAAATGGAAAAGCATCGAAATGCATTGATTTTATATACAAGTGGTACCACCAACAAGCCTAAAGGGGTGGTAACAACGCATAAAAATATTGAAGCCCAAATTAGTACATTAATTAATGCATGGGAATGGTCGTCCAATGACCGAATTACCTGTGTATTGCCTTTGCATCATGTGCATGGAATTATAAATGTTGTTGGTTGTTCACTTTGGGCAGGCGCTACCTGTTATTTCACTACTAGTTTTTCACCAAAGCTAATATTTGAATTAATTGAGCAAGGAAAGCTAAATGTATTCATGGCGGTACCTACCATTTACTATAAGCTAATTACCTATATTGAAACCTTAGCGATGAATGAACAAAATTCATTACGTGAATCCATGAAAAAGTTTAGACTGATGGTATGTGGATCAGCAGCGCTACCGGTAAGTGTCATGGACAAATGGTTGCAAATTAGTGGCCATAAGCTATTAGAAAGATATGGGATGACGGAACTAGGGATGGCAATTAGTAACCCATATGATGGAGATAGAAAGGCGGGATATGTTGGCATTCCACTGCCCGGTGTTCAAATAAAATTAGCAGATGAAAACCATGTTCAAGTCGAGGATCAAATGCCTGGAGAAATATTGGTAAAAGGAGCGAATGTTTTTAAAGAGTATTGGCAACGCCCAGAAGCTACCCAAGCAACTTTTACAAATGATGGCTGGTTTAAAACTGGAGATATTGCGGTGATTGAAAATGGATATTATAGAATCATGGGGCGACAATCTGTAGATATTATTAAGTCGGGTGGGTATAAAATATCAGCATTAGAAATTGAAGAGGTTTTAAGAACCAATGAAATGATACAAGATTGTGCGGTGGTTGGTCTTGATGATGATGAGTGGGGTGAGTTAATTGTGGCAGCCATTGTTTTGAAACCTGATTTCATCAATGACTTTAAAGATAAATTATTATCAGATTGGATTGTAAATTATATAGCTTCTTATAAAAAACCTAGAAGATATATAATTCTTAATGATTTACCAAGAAATGCAATAGGTAAGGTAGTTAAGAATGATATCAAAAAAATGTTTGTTAAAAAATAATCTATATGAAAAAATTCGTGAAGTCATTTTGTTTTATATTATTTCTAATAGCGCATTGTCAATTATTTGCAAAAAAGAAAAATACAGAAGTGGCCGATTTAGGTAAACGCTATAAAAACGACCTATTTACACATATTAATTCTTTAATTGATATCCCCTATGGAGAAGCCATTAATTTAAAAGGGGAGAATGAAAAATTACTTTTGAATTTATTTATGCCACCCCAAGTGGATACAGTTAAAAATAGGCCATTAGTTATTTTTATTCATGGAGGTGGTTTTAGAAATAATAATAAATCAAGTTCAATAAGTAATAAGTTAGGAATCAGACTTGGGAAAAAGGGATTTGTGGTTGCTTCGATTGACTATCGCTTGGGTATTGCACCAACCAACACTAATAAAGATTATCATGAAGCAATGTATAGAGCACAACAAGATGCACGTGCGGCAATTCGATTTTTCAGAAAAAATGCATCAAAATATGGGATAGATGAAAATCAAATATTTTTATCTGGAAGTTCAGCAGGTGCAATGACTGCATTATCTGTGGCGTATATGGATCAGGCCGAAATTCCTTCGGATATTGATCAATCAAAATGGGGAAATTTGGAAGGCAATGGGGGTAGTGAAGGTTATTCATCAAAAGTACAAGGCGTTTTTAATTTATGGGGATCCATGATTGATTATAAATGGATAAAAAAAGGGGATGCCCCCTTATATAATTCTGCGGGCCTTTCGGATTTAACCGTGCCTTATGACAGCTCCTATGATTACCATAGTTTCAAATACGGACCTGTTATCCTTTATCAGCATTGTTTGCGTTTGGGGATCCAGACTGCATGGCGCCCATTTTATAATGCAGGTCATACATTAAACAATATTCCAGGTCAAGGAAATGTGTCAGATAGTAAGTTGCGACAGGATACATTATTGCATTCTATGGAACATTGGCTCTTTACCCAATTAAAACGAAAGGGGGACAATGTAAATAACATAAGTAATGGACCATGGAAATATGATACAAGTTTTGCCCGATTTGATAGTTTAAATAAGGTAGAGAAACATTCGGATTCTGCTCTTTTGTTTTTTGGGAGTTCCTATATACGAATGTGGCAAAATATTCGCAATGATATTTCGTACAATGATATCATTCATCGTGGTTTTGGTGGCTGTAATTTAAGAGATGTAGCTTACTATATTGATCGGATTGTAGCATCGCATCATCCCAAAGGCATCTTTTTTTATGTAGGAAATGATATTGTTGATGCCAATAGTGATAAGGATCCTGAACAAGTACTCGAGTTATTTAAATTTATTGTGCAAGAAATTCGTGTCAAGCAACCACTAATTCCTATTACTTGGCTAAAAATTTCACCCAGTGAAAAACGCTGGAAGGTTTGGGATAAAGTACAACAGGCGAATTCATTAATTGAAACCTATTGCAATACACAAGCTAATTTATATACAATTAGTTTTCAGGATCATTTCTTAGGTGCAATTGGATTGCCCATCACAAGTTTATATAAGAACGACAAGCTACATTACAACGAGCAGGGGTATAAGGTATGGGGAAATGCAATCAAATCAGAAGTAAAGCAAATAATTAATAAAAAATAAACGCATTAAACATGAAAATATATGGAGTCGCTATTTTAGCAGCATGTTACTTAGTGGGCCAATTTATTGGAGATTGGTTTGGTCGCGTATTTGAGATGAGCGGAAATTTAGGCGGTGTTGGATTTGCAATGATATTATTGATTTTATTGAATGATTATTTAAATAAAAAAAAATTATTGCTACCTGAAACTGAACAGGGTATCTTGTTTTGGAGTAGTATGTATATTCCTGTAATTGTTGCGATGTCTGCTACCCAAAATGTGAAGGCTGCTTTAACTGGAGGTTGGGTTGCTTTAATTGTAGCAATTACTGCGACGTCGGTTTGTTTTTTACTTATTCCTTTCATTGCTAAGATTAATCGAACAAATAATTAATCATGCAAAACCTTGTAAATATTTTAGATAAAAATGGACTGATCTTTGCTTTTCTTGTCGTAGGGGGGATTATGTACATTTCTTTTTTATTTGGTAAAAAAGTTACTAAAAATAAAATACCAGCTGCAGCCATTGCCATTAGTTTTGGTTTAGTCATTGCTTATTTTGGAAAAGGGGAAAAAGGGATAGCTTCTATACCTGCATTTTCCGGAATGGCCTTATTAGGAGGTTCTATGTTACGCGACTTTTCGATTGTATCTACTGCAATGGGTGCTAGTTTTTCCGAAATTAAAAAAGCAGGATTAGCAGGGGCCATTAGTATTGTTTTAGGGATTATTATTGCATTTTTTGTAGGGGGTGTTATTGCCTATTTTATGGGATTCACAGATGCAAAATCATTGACTACAATCGGGGCAGGAGCCTGTACGTTTATTGTGGGGCCAGTCACTGGTGCCGCTGTTGGTGCTAGCTCGGAAGTGATTGCAATCAGTATTGCCATTGGCGTAATAAAATCGGTTTTTGTTACCATTGTAACACCTATCATAGCTAATAAAATCCAATTGAATAATCCACATACCGCGATGATTTATGGCGGTATGTTGTCAACGACTAGTGGGGTTTCGGCAGGCTTGGCTGCTACCGATATTAAATTGGTGCCATATGGTGCATTAACAGCTACATTTAGCACTGGTATGGGATGTTTATTATGTCCTTCCATTCTTTATTATATCGTTCAACAATTTATTTAACCATCTAAAAATTAATCTTTAAAATACTAAATTTTATAATTAAATTGAAGAGACAATTAAATCAATGCTAATTAATTAATTCAAAGAGTAAAACATAAATAAAATATAAATAAAACTAATAAATTCATAATTATGGAAAACAATCGACGAAATTTTATCAAACAAACAGCTAAGGCTGCAGCTGTTACCTATGCTACAGCTTTAGGCTTTAGTGCTAAAAGTTATGCAAATATCTTAGGCGCCAATGATCGCGTAAGATTAGGGGTAGTAGGTTATTCTGATCGTTTCAGACAAGCCCATTTACCAAGTTTCTTAAATCATTACAAGGAATTAAATTTTGATATTGTTGCAGTTTCTGATCTTTGGAAAGTAAGAAGAGAGGAAGGGTCTGCCTTTTTAGAAAAAACAATGGGACATGGTGTACGTGCAGCACGTAATAATGATGAGTTATATGCAGGTAAGGATATTGATGGTGTATTTATCAGCACTGCCGATTTTCAACACGCAATACATGCAACTGAAGCGGTAAAAGCAGGTATGGATGTGTATTGTGAAAAGCCATTTGCAGAAACCATGGAAGACAATCGAAATGCATTTAAAGTAATTAAAGCATCTGACCGTATTGTTCAAATTGGTTCTCAGCGTCGTAGTGGTTCAAATTATAAAGCTGCCGCTGATTTTATTCAACAAGGAAAATTCGGACCCATCACGATGGTTGAATTAACTTGGAATGTAAATCAACCAGGTCGTTGGAGAAGACCAGATTTAGTGGCAAAGTGTAAAGAGGAAGATTTGGATTGGAAAAGATTTTTATTAAATCGTCCTTATGAGAATTTTGATCCTAGAAAATATTTAGAATATCGTTTATTCTGGCCTTATTCGTCTGGGATGCCAGGTCAATGGATGAGTCATCAAATTGATACGGTTAACTGGTTCAGTGAATTGCCGCATCCACGGAGTGTAACTGCTAATGGTGGCATTTATGCATGGAAAGACGGTCGCCGTAATTGGGATACTACAACCGCTGTATTTGATTACGGGCCTTTAGATGATATGAGCAAAGGATTCCAAGTGGTGTTTATGTCACGGATGCATAATGGGGATGACAATGCTTCAGAAATGTATTATTCTAATGGGGGTGAATTAAACTTGGTGAATAATAAAGTTTCTCCGAAAGGGGGATTGAGTAAAAGGTTTGCGGATGCAATGAATATGCAACCTAATTTATTACCTGAATTTAGTTTAACAGATAAGGAAATAAAAGTGTCTTCTGCAGCAAATACTGGAAGTGATCCGTTAACATCAGCGCATGTGCGTAACTGGATGGAATGTATTCGTTCAAGGAAACAACCTAATGCGCCAGTGGAAGCTGGATACCAACATTCTATTGCAACCATCATGGCCAATGCTGCATGTAGAACAGGTGCAAAAGTTACTTTTGATCAAAAAACACAAGAAGTGATGGTGAATGGCAAACCATTTAAATATTAATCAAGCAGTTAATATTTTTGATTTAATAAAAATTGCTTTTACTAAAATGCCCCCGAAAACTCGAGGGGCATTTTTATTAGCTGGGTTAGTGTAAGTAATTACTAATATTATTATTGGCCTAAGTTCTAAAATAAAACTAGGGGCTTTGTAAATTTAGATTTTATACATTTTTTCATAATATTCTTCTGCCATTCTATTACTGTCAAATTGGAAGCGAACATCATTCATTCCGTTTTGTGTAATTTGACGCCAAGTTTCCTTGTTATTATAATACATAGGAACAATTTGTTCTTCTAATATTTTATACATTTCATCTAAATCATAGTCGTCTTGTTGTTGCGTGGACATATTATCGTAGTCTGCTTTTGGAACTACAAAACCATTATTGCCATGGTTTATAAATTCATGTATCCATCCATCATCCGTTGAAAAATTCACGGCACCATTCATCGCGGCAGTCATACCACTGGTACCCGATGCTTCTCTTGGAACACGTGGATTATTTAACCAAACATCAGATGCTTGCTTCATACGTTTACTTAATCCTAATTCGTAGCCAATTAAAACAGCTACGTTATTGTAGTTTTTACTTAAATGAACTAGGTTATTGAATTGAGAAATTGCAGGATAGTCAACAGGGTAGGGTTTGCCTGCAAAAATAATTTGAACCGGATATTTTTTGTTGGATAGTAATTTTTCAAATCGATCCATATCCCAAGATAAAAAATCAGCACGTTTGTATCCAGCAAACCTTCTTGCCCAAACAATCGTTAAAACATTGGGGTCAAAAAGCTTGCCTGTTTGATCTGCTACAATTTCAAATGCTCTTTTTTTCAAATACATTTTACGATCATCAAATCCAATATCATCATTACTCTCAGCAAAACGGTATAATTGTTTGTCCGCCCAATAACGCCAGTTTTGTGCATTGGTAACATGTGTAATCGGACAAATACCTTCATATTTCCCCCATAAGGCCCTGCTTACATGTCCATGTAGTTCAGAAACGCCATTGGCCTTTCGGGCAAACCTTAGTGCGGCCAAAGAATGATTAAATTGATCATCATCAATGCCCGTTAATTTTCGTACTTCATCCAAGCTTAAGCCGCAGAAATAACCCATTTTATAACATAAGTATATATCATGTTTTTCATTACCAGCTTCTTCCGGAGTATGTGTTGTGAATACCAGTCTTTTTTTAACCTCATCTAATGACTTGTATTTATTCAATAAATAAAAGGCAGATGAAAATCCATGTGCTTCATTTAAATGGTATACCTCAGGTTCGAAATTTAATTCATCTATCAATTTTGCACCTCCTACGCCGAGTAAAATAAATTGTGCCACTTTGGTTGCAACATTGGCGTCATATAAACGGTGTGTGATTGTTTGAGATACATAATCGTTTTCAGGTAAATCAGTACTTAATAAAAATAAGGGTGCGCTACAAAAGGTATTGGGTGCTAAATAATAGGCTTTTACCCATACAGGATGGTCGTGAATCAAAATTTGGTATTTAATACCGGTATCTTCCAAGAAACTATATATTTTCTCCATGAAGGTGACCTGCAAAGTTTGGTCTTGGTTTCTAGCTTGGTCATAATATCCGTATTTCCATAAAATACCAACCCCAATTAAATTTTGGTTTAGTTCAAACGCACTTCTTAAATGAGAACCAGCTAGAAAACCCAATCCCCCACTGTAAATTTTCAAAGGCTGATGTATTGCAAATTCCATAGAAAAATAAGCCGCCTTCTTCTTAAATTGTTCATTTATCTCATAGGGCACCTGATAGTTTCTAAAACTCATAAATCTTGGTTTGATTATTTGCCTGCAATATAATGGTAATTAGTTAAAATGTACATTTTACACATTAAACTGTGGAAAAGATGACTTTATTGACCATAAATGTGGATTATTTCTTCTTATTCCGCTTCCTTTTTTTGTCGTAATTGTCATTGAAGTAGCAGGTCATGTTGCGGTGATTACCACAATTGCCTTCTTCCTTAATGGCGATAACATTCCCCGTAATGGTGAAATGTATGATGCAAGGGTCGCCTTTTTCAGTATAGGTTGCCTTGTTTTTTGTGAAATTTAAAAGCCCTTTTAGCTCTCCCACACAGTCGCCATTTTGTTTTTCAAAATGTAAAAAAAACTGATATTTATTGGGGGTAGTTAAATCTCGAATTGAAATGAAGTTTTTACTATCTCTCGCATAGTCGCCACTATAAGTATTCATGGTGGGCAATGTATCTATTGGATTGATGATCACACTAGAGTTTGGTTTTTTATTGCTATCAAAAAAGATGAGTTTAAAAATACTATCGGAATAAGCCCATCCCTTTTTTTCATAACTGGCTGCATTATCTTCTCCCATTTTATTTTCAGAAACTAAAAATGTGGGTTCTTTATTGATGGTTAAGGTTTTGCCATATAGTCTTGAATTTTTTTGCTGCTCATCAAATGCTGCAACAACTTTAAAACCTAAGTATTTATTTTTTTTACTAAAAACAACCACGGCAATATCCTGTTTTGTGGGATGCTGCACATTTAACAATAAATAATATTCTTCTTCTTTTTCGATTTTTAAAATTGGGTGTAAAATTGCTTTTTTATCCTTGCTCGCAATAATTTGTTCAACAATGGAGTCAGGTATAAATTGAACCAATGCTTTACGACCTATTTGTATTGTATCAGTAAATTTAGTAAGGTTGGTATCCGTGATGGTGATAGGAAGGGTGGCAAGTTTAAATGCTTTATTAAAATCATTAATTTTTAGGGGGGTATTGCCTGTCAAATCGGTTTTTTTTTCACCGCAAGAAAATAACAATACCAGACAAAAAATTATGGTGCTTTTACGCATTTAGTAAATTTTCACTAAAATAGGCTTTCATATGCAGTTCTACAAGGGATTTATGATTAAATTTAGGGTATCCTATGTCTAACAAATCACTTGATACGCTTCATGAATCCGTTCCAGTTCAAAATAAACGTGGCTGGCGTAAATTTCTTGCCTTTATTGGTCCCGCTTATTTGGTGAGTGTGGGTTATATGGATCCAGGCAATTGGGCCACTGATTTGCAAGGCGGTGCGGCTTTTGGATATCAGCTTATTTGGATTTTGCTTTTAAGTAATATTATGGCGATTCTTTTACAAAGCTTAAGCGCAAGGTTAGGCATTGTTAGGCGGTTGGATTTGGCGCAAGCCAATCGCGAAACTTATCCTCCTTCGGTTAACTTTGCTTTATATATTTTAGCAGAATTAGCGATAGCGGCAACCGACTTAGCAGAAGTTTTAGGAATGGCCATTGGGATTAAGTTACTGACAGGTATTCCTTTAATGTATGGCACTTGTATTACTGTGTTAGATACGTTTTTATTTTTGCTTTTACAACGCTATGGTATTCGAAAAATGGAAGCCTTTATTATTTTATTGGTTGCGACCATTGGGTTTAGTTTTTTAGCACAATTATTTATAGCGAAGCCTGATTTGTCTCAAGCAATAGTGGGGTTCATTCCAACAAAATTATCACCAACTGCTTTATACATTGCCGTTGGAATTATTGGGGCAACTGTGATGCCGCACAATTTATATTTGCATTCAGCTTTAGTGCAAACGCGAAAAATAGATAGGACTCCGAAGGGAATTCGAAAATCCATTTTATATAATTTTATTGATAGCGCCGTTGCTTTAAATTTGGCTTTTTTCGTCAATGCTGCAATACTTATTTTAGCAGCATCCACTTTTTTTTATACAGGACATCAAGGGGTAGCGAAAATAGAAGAGGCGCATTCGTTATTAGCGCCACTACTTGGTTCAAAGTTGGCACCTATCTTATTTGCAATTGCATTAATTGCGGCTGGTCAAAGCTCAACAGTTACTGGAACATTGGCTGGGCAAATAGTTATGGAAGGATATCTGAAATTAAGATTGAACCCCTGGATTAGAAGATTGCTTACGCGTTTATTGGCCATCACACCTGCCGTATTGGTGATTGGAATTATGGGTGAGGAAAGGGTAGATGCCTTGTTGGTGTTTAGTCAAGTTATTTTGAGTTTGCAATTAGGATTCGCGGTAATTCCATTAATTCATTTTGTAAGTGATAAAAATAAAATGGGAGAATACGTCATTGGTATAAAAATTAAAATATTTGCATGGATCATTGCCGCTATTTTGGTTTATTTAAATAGTCATTTGGTGATTGATTTTGTGGGTGATTTTTTTCAAAATTCAAATTCATTGAGTTTAAAAATTGGGCTAGTGTTGTTGGTGGTGCTATTTTTAGCGCTACTATTGTTCATTACATTTTATCCCTTAACCTTAAAGAATAAACCACAATCTGAAACAGATTTTCATGGCATGCCCATTGAATTAGATTGGTCGGATGATTTACCGGTGCATCGCATTGCAATCGCTGTTGATTTTTCTGTAACAGATGCAAAGCTGATTAAGAAGGCGATACAACAATCCCATCCAAGTGGTTTTGAACATACGCCTCACCAGGATACCCAATTCATTTTTATACATATTGTTGAAAGTGTCACTGCTAATTATTTGCAGGATGCGAGTGATGATGCCGAAACCAGAAAAGACCAAGAAAGATTGGATACGTATGCTAATGCACTTATCAGCAAAGGCTATCAAGTAAAAACCTGTTTGGGCTATAAAAATAGGGTAAAGGAAATAGTACGTATTGTTCATGAATGCGACGCGCAATTACTCGTGATGGGCGGTCACAGGCATCAAGGATGGAAGGACTATATTTTTGGAGAAACCATTGAGTCAGTAAGGCATAAAGTAAGTATTCCGGTTTTAATTGTAAATCATAAGGGCGCCTAATCATATTTTTTTTCAAGCAAAAGAATACGGGGTAATTCCCCCTGATTTAAGGCGAATAATGGCGCTTTTTAAGCGTAGTTTTTGTACATTTGTGCATTAAATTTCAAACATTATGGGACAAAAAATTAAAGTAGCTAATCCAGTTGTTGAATTGGATGGAGATGAGATGACCAGAATTATATGGAAGTTCATAAAGGACAAATTAATTCTTCCTTATTTAGAAATTGATATTAAGTATTATGATCTAGGAATGGAGTACCGAGATGAAACAAATGACCAAGTAACGATTGACGCTGCAAATGCGATTAAACAATATGGCGTTGGTATCAAATGTGCGACTATTACGCCTGACGAACAAAGAGTGGAAGAATTCAAGTTAAAACAAATGTGGAAGAGCCCTAATGGGACTATTCGTAATATTTTAGATGGTACTGTTTTTAGAGAGCCCATTGTATGTAGTAATGTGCCTCGTTTAGTGCCTAACTGGACAGCACCTATTTGTATTGGTCGTCATGCATTTGGGGATCAATATCGTGCAACCGACTTTGTTACAAAAGGCAAAGGTAAATTAACCGTAAAGTTTGAAGGGGAGGACGGAACAGTGCAAGAATTTGAAGTGTTCAACTTTAAAGGAGATGGCGTTGCTTTAACGATGTACAACACCGACGAAAGTATCTATGGTTTTGCACGTGCTTGTTTTAACCAAGCATTGGTTAAAAAATGGCCTTTATATTTATCAACAAAAAATACCATCTTAAAAAAATACGATGGTCGTTTCAAAGATATTTTTGAAGAAGTGTACCAAGGTGAATTTAAAGCGAAGTATGAGGCTGCAGGCATTACCTACGAGCACCGTTTAATTGATGATATGGTGGCGAGTGCATTAAAATGGAATGGTAATTTTGTTTGGGCTTGTAAAAACTATGATGGTGACGTGCAATCTGATACTGTAGCGCAAGGGTTTGGCTCATTAGGTTTAATGACTTCAACTTTAATTACACCTGATGGAAAAGTAATGGAAGCAGAGGCGGCACATGGAACCGTGACACGTCACTTCCGTGAGCACCAAAAAGGAAACAGAACTTCTACCAATCCTATAGCATCTATCTTTGCATGGACAAGAGGCCTAGAGTTTAGAGGCCAATTAGATAATAACCAAGAGTTAATTCGTTTTGCTAAAGCATTGGAAGATGTTTGTGTGGAAACAGTGGAGTCGGGTATCATGACCAAGGATTTAGCAGTATGTGTGCATGGTAACAAGGTTAAACATGGCGATCACTATGTTTATACTGAAGAGTTCTTGGATGCATTGGATGCGAATTTGAAAGCAAAGCTTGGGTAGTTGAATTTACTATTGAACAGCAAAATATGGCTTTAAAAAAAAGGGATCCCGATAAACGGGATCCCTTTTTTAGTGGAATAGTGCGAGTAATTAATCTTTGCCTTTTCCTTTAGTGTCTTTTTTCATTTCAGCACATTTGCCATCTTTCATACATTCTTTAGTGCATTTATGAGCTTTAGGATCTTTGGTTTCTTTCTTTTTACATTCAGTACATTTGGTTTTGTCTTTGCATTTTCCATCGCAATTTGCCATAACAGCAGTGGTAGAAAGTGAAAGTAAACCGGCTAATAAAAAAATGGCTATTTTTTTCATGGTTAATTTTTTATGGTAATAGAATTAATTTCTAACTGCAATTTAATATAATTAATTTAATTATATGTGTTAGTTAGGGTTGATAGATATCATATTTTTGCGTTTTTTATTGAATTACTTCTAAAATCGGTTTCCCAATACTACCGCTTGGCATTTGGATGCCTAGTAATGTGGTAATGGTAGGAGCGATATCAGTCATATAGTTCACATTGTTTACTTGCCCCTTCTTGATTCCTTTTCCATAAAATAATAAAGGAATATGTGCGTCATAATTATAAAATACGCCATGACCTGTTCCGGTATTACCACCGCCAACCACACCTGATTTTGTAATGAACATTAAATCGCCACTTCTTTGTGGATTAAATCCATTGACTATTCGCTCTCTGATACTTTGTGGTAAGGGGGCATATGCCGCTTTACGCGATTCAACCACTTGAATAATATTACTTTTATGTTCAAGATAATTTGTAATTAGGGAGGTTAACTTATCTTGACTTATTTGTAAGCTATCCATTAAATGATGGTTAAAATAAATATTGAATTCGGTGATCGCTGAAATTAATTTCGGATTCAATCCTTTAGCACTTAGCATTTTTCCAATTTCATTTTTAATACCATCATCTGTAATAGTGCCAGCTGGTATTTTATGCTTTTGCGCATATCCTGGAATAGGGGCAACTGCATGGTCTGCAGTTAAAAATACAGTATAGTTATCTTTACCTACTTGCTGATCAAGGGTCGTAAAAAACTGTGCCAATAGTTCATCTAATTTAATATAGCCATCTAAAGTTTCCCATGAATTTGGACCAAAAGCATGTCCAATATAATCAGGAGAAGAAAAACTTACCGCCAATAAATCAGTGATATCATCTAGCCCCATTTTTTCATTGATTAATGTTTGGGTGGCAATATCTAAAACTAGATTGTTGCCATAGGGCGTGCTTGACACTTTCCCATAGTCTTTCCCGATATAGGAGTTTAAATTATAAGGGAAGCCATTGACCTCTTTACCAAATGGTTTAGATTCATATTCATTCTGGTCATTATCGCAATTGTTTTCATAAACTGATGCAGGTAAGCTTAAGCTCCAACCTAATTTATAAAAGCTATCTACCTTTTTTGCATTGTTATAGTTCGTTAACCAGGTTGGAAGTGATTTCCCATAATAAGTGGAGCTAATAAAATTACCAGATTTGCTATCATACCAAAAAGCACCATCTGCAGCATGTCCTGCAGGAATGATTGCGCCTCTGTCCTTCAAGGAAACACCAAACACTTTACTTTTAAAATTGGTGGCTAATTTAAGCTCATCTCCAAAGGTGGTAGTCCAAACATTCAATGGACTCATTTTTCCTGCACTGCTATTTTCAATACCCACGGCTTGTACTGAATTATCTTCAACACAATACACCATTCGCTGCTGAATATTATCATACCAACTATTGCCCGTGATACCATGAATGGCTGGGGTGCTACCTGTATACACTGCTGTATGTCCACAAGCAGTTACAGTAGGTAAATAGGGGATCAGATTATTATTACAACTTGCACCTTGATTCATCATCTTTAAAAACCCATTCTGTGTTTTAAAAAAGGGTTTAAATTTATTGACGTAGTCCCATCGCATTTGATCAACGACGATGCCAACTACTAATTTTGGTTTTGTAGCTGTTGCTTTAACTGGGTTGGCTTTTTGAGCAAAGGTTTGCGTTGCTATCAAGCCTACTATTAACAAAAGTGTAAATCGCATAAATTCTTGTTTAAATGATGCTGCAAATTACACCTAATTATTAGTGTTTTAAACCTAAAATTTTATTAAATTTGCCTAACTTAATCACACTTATTATGGCAGATATATTTGAAAGACTCATTAAAAACTATGGCCCTATTGGGCAACATCGTGAAAGAGCACATGGTTACTTTGCCTTCCCAAAGTTAGAAGGGGAAATTGGTTCTAAAATGAAGTTTAGAGGTCAGGAAATGATTGTTTGGAGTTTGAATAATTATTTGGGCTTGGCCAATCATCCGGAAGTGCGAAAAGCAGATGCGGATGCAAGTGCTAAATATGGTTTGGCATTACCGATGGGTGCTAGGATGATGAGTGGAAATAGTGATTTACATGAACAACTAGAAGCGGAGTTGGCTAGTTTTGAAAATAAGGAAGATGCTATTTTAATGAATTATGGTTATCAAGGAATTATGAGTGCGATTGATGCAATTTGTGGTCGTCATGATGTGGTTGTATATGATGCGGAGTGTCATGCATGTATTATTGATGGTTTAAGAATGTTGCCGGGGCATCGTTTTGTTTTTAAGCACAATGATGTAGAAGATTGTGAAAAGCAATTACACCGCGCACAGGCCTTAATTGAAAAACAACAATCTGGTGGAATTTTAGTAATTACAGAAGGTGTATTTGGTATGGCTGGTGACCAAGGTAAGCTGAAGGAAATTGTTGATTTAAAATCAAAAGTGCCATTCAGAATGTTGGTGGATGATGCACATGGATTTGGTACACTAGGTAAAACTGGTGCCGGTGCAGGTGAGGAGCAAGGATGTCAAAGTGGTATTGATTTGTACTTTTCTACTTTTGCAAAAAGTATGGCATCGATAGGTGCTTTTATGGCAGGCCCCAAAACGATTATTGATTATATCCGTTACAATATCCGTTCTCAAATATTTGCAAAAAGTTTACCCATGCCTTATGTAGTTGGAAACTTAAAACGTTTAGAGTTATTACAAACACAGCCTCACTTAAAGGAAAATTTGTGGAAAAATGCCCTTGCTTTACAAAAAGGGTTGAAGGAAAGAGGTTTTGATATTGGTAAAACTGATTCCGTCGTAACACCAGTTTATATGAAAGGCGGTGTTGAAGAAGCAACCCTAATGGTGATGGACTTAAGAGAGAACTATAAAATTTTCTGTTCAATAGTTGTCTATCCTGTGATACCTAAAGGACATATTATTTACAGGTTGATTCCGACTGCTGAGCACACGCAGGAGGAGATTGATTTAACCTTGAAAGCATTTAGCGAAACAAAAGCGAAGTTGGATGCTGGGGCTTATAAGTCAGCAGAGATTCCAGATATGGCGAATAAGTAGCAGTTTCTAAAATAGTAGAAGCGCATAAAATTTTAAAGAGCAGCATTGATTAGCTTAAGTCTAATTAATGCTGCTCTTTTTTTAGTACTTCAATACTCACATTCAATTCAAATCCAATAAGAAGAATGAGTGCATTTAAGTATACCAAAGTCATGACTACTAATACGGTTCCAATAGAGCCATAAATTTTACTATAGCTGCTAAAATTATTTACCCAATAAGAAAAGCCTAAGGAAGTAGCAAGCATTAAGAATGTGGAAAGGATGGCGCCCGGCGACCATAAGGACCATCTTTCTTTGATATGGGGGGCATATTTATAAATAAATGCATTTCCAAAAAATAGCAATAATATGATGATTCCCCATCTTATGAAGTTCCAATAAGGTATGATGGTTTTTCGCTTGATATCAAAAACCTCTCTTAATAAAGTAGTTAACTGATCCTGTCCAATCAATACCAATAAACTCGCAAACACCAATAAGATTAATATGAGCGTAAGTCTTATGGCACGCCAGCGTTGGTGCAAAAAAAATGGTTTATGTTCCATGTATGATTTGTCAAAGCTGCGAATAATTCCAGTCATGGCATTAGAAGCATAAAAAAGTAATAATAAAAAACCGAATGAGAATATACCCACATGTTGGCTCAGTAAATCATTAATAATGTCTAGTATGAAACGATAGGTACTTGAGTTGGGGGAAATATCCTTAAAAATGGAAAGTATTTGCTTTTTTATTTTTAATGTTTTCGGAAAGTAGGGAATGATTGAAAATAAAAATAAAAAAGAGGCAGGAAGCGCCATGATTAAATTGAATGAAATAGCTGATGCGCGATCATATAATCCAATGGTATTAAGTTGCGTGTATAAAAACTTAATTACTTGGTATAAGTTAACCCTTTCAAATCCTGGGATATAAATCATCTTCGCTTTTTGCTTTAAAAAATGTACCAAAGGCTGAATGAGCTTGTTCAATATGTCGAATAGTTTGTTCAAATTTTATTTATTTTTTAATCGATCAAAATTATAATTTCAATCGCTTATTTATATGCGGCCTCTTTTGACTTCTTTTTTGCTTGGTATTCGTCTAGCTTTTTTTGGTATTCATTTGCATAACGATTGTGTTCCTCATAATTGCTACTAAAGTGATGATAGCCACTAAAGTCGGCTTTCGCTACAAAGTAAAGGTAATCCGTTTTAGGGGCATTCAATACTAAGTCAATCGTATTCGGCGATGGCGTGCAAATTGGACCCGGTGGTAAACCTAAATTTTGGTAGGTATTATAGGGAGAAGGGTTGGTTAAGTATTTTTCATAAATACGCGTAATGGTAAAATCTTGCATTGCATACTTAATGGTTGGGCATGCTTGCAATGGCATACTTTTTTTAAGTCTATTTTGGTATACGCTTGCAATTAAAATTTTATCAGAATCATTATTCGTTTCTTCTTCCACAATGGAAGCAAGGGTGTATACTTGTTGTTGCGTTAATCCAGTGTTTGCTGCTTTGTTATTTCTGTTATTCGCATTCCAAAATTTGCCTTGTGCCTCTTTCATTTTTTTTAATAATTTGGACATGGAGGTGTTCCAATAAAACTCGTAGGTATTTGGAATAAATAAAGTGAATAATTGTGCGGTGTCAATATTGAATGGCGCCAATGAGTCATTGCTATTCAAAAATACGACAGCTTCAGTACTATCAGTGCTAAAAGTGGTAGAGATTAATTTTGCTAAATCCCCCTTGGTTCTTACTTTATTTAATATAAATTTTACAATGGGTTGTTGGTTGTTGCGAAGCATGCGTAAAATTGAAAACAAGTTTGCATTTTTCTTAACTAGGAAGGACCCGGATCTAGTTTTATTTTGAATATCAAATAACGGGGCAAGTAGGGTGAAGCTGATCTTTTCTGGAATAATATGATGAGCTACTAAGCTATCACCTAAGTCATTTATCGACATGGTGCTTTTGTCATAATGAAAACTAACCTGTGTTTCGGGGAATGAAGTAGCTTTTATAAAGATTATATAAGCTTCATAACTGATGATAATAAGCAAAGCGAGCAGAAACAATTTTTTCATTGGGATTCCCCTTAATTATTTTTATAAATGGGTAGGGTAAAGTTAAGTTTTGTAGCCCATAAATAAAAAATCCCTCTCTTTGAAAGAGAAGGATTTAGGATAAATTTAGTATAAATGAAGGCAATGCTAACTTTCGTTTGATTGCTCCAAATGGTCGTTATTTCTTTGTATTTGCTGGCGGTGGCGGAGTAGCCATTGCTGGAGCAGCTTGTGTTTGTGCAGGTGCAGTTAAAGGTGCAGTTGCTGATGTATTTACTTTTTGTAATAACCCTTTGTCTGAGTCAGTCGTGCCTGATTTTAAGAACACGGTTGACGTTATCGCTAAAATGGCAATTAATGCAGCAAAAATCCAAGTTCCTTTTTCAAGAACATCAGTTGTTTGCTTAACACCCATAAAATTATTTGATATGCCACCCACATTTGCGTTCAATCCGCCTCCTTTAGGGTTTTGAATCAAAACCATAAATCCAAGGCCGAAACAAGCTGCGATAATTAAAATCAGGAATAAAGTAATCATTTTCTTTTTTTTAGTTGTTCAATTCTGGACGCAAAATAAACGGATTTTTCAGGAAAAATAAAACTTAATTTCGAATATAGGGCAATTGCCTTCCTAGAATTGCCTTGTTTCTCCCATACTTCAGCCATCGCTTCGGTGACCACTTCCTCCATTATATTGGCTTTTTCAGCGATAGCAGTGATCTCTTTTTCCTGTGCTTCTGCTAATTCAGGTGTATTTGGAACCCCCTCTTTTTCTTTTAATACTTTTAGCCAAGCAGTAAAACTGCGTAATTGTTGGGTAAATTTATCCTGGGGCAGGGTAGCAAGGTCAATTTCGATGCCTTGCGCTGCAAAATAGTCCTTTTGAAGGGGTGTTAGCTCCATTTCATATGCTGCAGTGTCCAAGGTCACAGGTTCCTTAAATTGGGCTAATTGATCTGATATCATGGAACTTAACTTTTCCTCCATGGGGGCGGAAATGGTATCGGTATCCTCCAATTTAAGCCATTGATGAATTTGTATTGCAGCCGGGAAAAAAGAGGTCGTTTTTTGCAATTGGGTCAAAAGTAAAGGCGAATTGGCCAAATCATATTTTTTTGCCAATAGAAATTGTAAGCTAGGACTATATGGGTGTTTTTCCACCCATTGTAATAATTCTTTGGTTTCAATGGCTTCTAAATTTGAGTGGCCTGTCCATTGCAATAAAATATTATTTAGTAAGGTGGGTGTCATTAATTACCAGTTTGAAAAAATTTGGTTAAAAATATCATCCGTTATATTTCTTAATATATCACTCATTAATTGTCCTTCGGCCTGACTTAAGGTTAAGTTAGCAGAGAAGTCAAAATTACGTGTAACATCAAATTCTTGTTCTTTATTTTCTAGTGTCTTTTTCAAAATCACATGCACGGTAACAGTTAGTCGGTTGGTACTGGCTTGTTGTGCACTTACACCCACCGTTTGTGAAGGATCATAATTAGTGATAGTCGCATATATTTGATAATGCGCATCATCACTATTGGTCCGCGTTAATTTAGTTTGACTAATTATTTTTTGCAGCAACTTGTCTGTAAGCTGTGGTGCTAATTGTGGGTTCACATACCTAGCCTTATTCTCAATAAAACCAATTTTAATGGTTTTAATATTGTCAGGAATCACGGCATCCTTAAAGCTGTATATTCCACAACCGCTTAAGCCCATACTTATGAATACAAGTAAAGCGAATGTATATTTAAGATAATTATTCTTCAATGTCGTATTCTTTAATTTTTCGATATAAAGTGCGTTCGCTAATCCCTAAGTCTGTTGAAGCATCCTTACGTCTGCCTCTGTGTTTTTTCAAGGCCTTTAAAATTAGTTCTTTTTCTTTATCCATGATGTTTAGTGACTCATCTACTTCATACATGCCTTGTTGTTCGTTATCAATAATTACGGGCTGCTGATTCGGATGGGCTATTTGATTAGAAGGATGATGAATGATTGGGCCGACAGCGGTTGGAACAGGAGATAAGTCGTCTTTTAATTCATTCAATATCGATTCTCTGTTAAAATGTACATTTTGACCACCTAAGGAGGGGTTTTGTAAAATTTCAACAAACATTTTTTTGAGTTCATTGACATCTTTCTTCATGTCAAAAAACAACTTGTATAATATTTCTCTTTCATTCGCAAATTCACCTACTGGGGCATTACCAGTGACCATAGGCATCTTATTTACATGCGGTTGTGGTAAAAATTCGGCAAGCGTTATTGCATTGATGGTTTCACTTTTGCTTAACACGGAAATTTGTTCTGCTATATTTTTTAGTTCACGCACGTTGCCTGGCCATGAATATTGTGCAAGCAATTCCCTGGCTTCTGCGTCTAAAAAAATAGGTTTGGTTTTGTATTTATCAGAAAAGTCAACTACGAATTTTCTAAATAACAATGGAATATCATCTTTTCTATCTCTTAATGAAGGTACACGAATTGGTACTGTGTTTAAACGATAATATAGATCCTCTCTGAAACGACCTTTCTGTGTAAATTCCAGTAATTCTCTATTTGTAGCAGCAATCACCCGAACATCTGATTTCTGTACTTTGGAAGAACCCACACGAATAAACTCACCTGTTTCTAAAACGCGTAATAATCTTGCTTGCGTACCCAGCGGTAATTCTCCAATTTCATCTAAAAAGATAGTTCCACCACTTACGGTTTCAAAATAACCTTTACGACTATCCACCGCACCTGTGAAGGAACCTTTTTCGTGACCAAATAATTCAGAATCTATCGTGCCTTCAGGAATCGCGCCGCAGTTCACAGCAATAAATGGGTTGTGTTTTCGTGCGGATAAGCTATGAATGATTTGAGAGAATACTTCCTTACCAACACCACTTTCCCCCACAATTAATACAGTTAAATCAGTAGCAGCTACCTGCGCAGCAGTGTTTAATGCATGGTTTAAAGTAGGGGTGTTTCCTATAATACTAAATCTATTTTTTAAGGTCTGCAAATCCATACTAGTTCGTTTTTAATGTTCCCAATAAAGTTCCTTTTGTAAATCCTGTTATAAAAATTTCAACATAGTCCCCTTTTTTTATTGGGTGGTTTAATTTAGGAAATACCACCACTTTGTTTTGACTGGTGCGGCCCATCCATTCGGCGTCGCTTTTTTTACTATCCCCTTCAATGAGTACTTCAAAGCTTTTGCCTACATCTCTCTTATTACTTTCGTTGGAAAGTGTCCATTGCACATCTACAATTTCTTGTAATCTTCTTTTTTTAATCTCCTCTGGAATATCATCTTCGTATCTTTTTGCTGCAAGTGTACCTGGTCGCTCTGAATAAAAATACATGTAACTATAATCGTATTGCGCAGCTTGCATTATACTGATGGTATCTTGATGATCCTGTTCTGTTTCGGTACAAAAACCTGCAATGATATCAGATGAAACAGTGCACTCTGGCATTATTTCTTTGATGCGTGCAACTTTGGATAGATACCACTCACGCGTATAGGTTCTGTTCATTAATTGTAATACGCGTGTACTTCCACTTTGTACAGGCAAATGTATGTATTTGCAAATGTTAGGATATTTTGCCATGGTGAATAGCACTTCATCCGTAATATCTTTAGGATGGGATGTGCTAAACCGAACCCTTAAAGTTGGACTAATTAAAGCAACACTTTCAAGCAGCATGGCAAAAGTAGTACTTGAATTATTTTCAGGGTTGTTCCAATAATAGCTGTCCACATTTTGCCCTAATAGGGTAATCTCTTTATATCCTTTGTCAAATAAGTCCCGACATTCTGCTACAATTGAAAATGCGTCTCTGCTCCTTTCACGACCTCTTGTAAATGGTACCACACAAAAACTACACATATTATTACAGCCACGCATGATGGATACAAATCCACTAATGCCATTGCTATCTATACGAACAGGAGAGATATCGGCATAGGTTTCGTCTCGGCTTAATAAAACATTGACTGCCTTTTGACCAGTGCCTGCATCATTAATTAAATCGGGAAGTGATCGGTAAGCGTCTGGTCCGACCACTATATCCACCAATTTCTCTTCCTCTAATAATTTTGATTTTAATCTTTCTGCCATGCAGCCTAAAACACCCACCAATAGTCCTGGATTTTGTGTTTTTAATTTTCTAAACTCCGTTAAACGTTTGCGCACAGTTTGTTCCGCTTTTTCGCGGATGGAACAAGTGTTTAATAATATCAAATCGGCAACTTCAATATTTCTTGTACTCCCGAAACCATTTTTTGCTAATATAGATGCCACCACTTCACTATCTGCAAAGTTCATTGCGCAACCATAACTCTCGATATAGAAATGCTTTGTGAATTGATCCTGTTGCGTTGCATCAGAAAAAACCTCACCTTGCCTTAATTCATCATGTTCCTTGTTCAAAGACTGCAATAATTCCATTCCACTATTTTGAAGGACAAATTTAGTAAAAATTTATAGTATATGCCAACTTGTCATATACTATTCGCTAATTATTTGATAATTAAACAATTAATGAGGGTATTTGAATATATTATTATTTCCGAATTTATACAAATTAAAATTACAGGGGCTTATAAATCAATCATTTACTATTGTATTGGTATATTTGATAAAAACCGGCAAATGCGTAAAGGGCTTCTATTTATTTTGTTCATTCTCATAGCAACTGTAACTTTTGCCCAAAATATTACGGTCACAAAATTACGTTCTGAAACAGCCCGAAGTGTTCGAAAAGATAATGACACTTCTCGCTGGAATTGGAAACAAGGGGGGTTATATAACTTTAATTTATCACAAAGTTCATTGAGTAATTGGGCTGCGGGCGGTGATAATTTTAATATGGCGATAGGATCCTATTTTAATTATTTTCTTTTGTTTAAGAAGCCGCATCAAAATTGGGACAATAATTTAGACGTCAATCTTGGTTTTATTCAATCTACCAGTTTGGGTGGGCGAAAAAATGACGATCGATTTGATTTATTAAGTAAGTACGGTTACCAAATTGATACTTCTGGTATGTGGTTTGTTTCTGGACTATTTAATTTTAGATCTCAATTATTTCATGGGTATAGTTTTAGCGGGACGAACAAAACATTAACTTCCTCTTTTTTATCACCAGCCTATATTATTTTATCAGCAGGTTTGGATTTTAAACCTTCCAACCGTTTTTCTATATTCTTTTCTCCATTAACTTCAAGAACCACCTTAGTTTTAAATAATACCCTATCCAACATGGGTAAATATGGGGTGCAACCAGGATCAAAAATTTCAAAAGAGACGGGTACCTTTATTACAATTAATTATGCTGATAACATTGCTACCAATGTGATGTATCGCGGTAGGGCGGATCTATTTTCAAATTATAACGAAAAACCGGAAAATTTAAATTTATACATGACCAATTATTTTAGCTTTAAAATAAATAAATATTTTTCAGCTACCTATAATTTGGACTTGATCTATGATGATAAGATTAAAATATTTGGTCCTACAAAATCATCTCCGGGTTTACAGCTTAAAAGCATCATTGGCATTGGGTACCAAAAAACTTTACAAGTAAAAAAGACGTTGATTAAAACAAAACTATAAAGTAACGGCTTTCAGTGTATGCTTTATTTTATTCGCTTTATGTGTTAAATCCTGATAGTCGCTACTGATAATGGTTACATGTCCCATTTTGCGACCAGGCTTGGTTTGTTTTTTACCATATAAGTGTACAAAAACATTATCCATTTTAAGTACCTCATCTAAGCCTTTATAAACCACATCGCCCGTAAAACCTTCCGCGCCAATAATGTTTACAATCGCAGATGGTAAAATTTCATCAGGATTACCCAGTGGATAATTTAACAAAATGCGCCATAGCATATCATATTGGCTACTATAGTTTGCTTCAATCGTATGATGTCCGCTATTATGCACGCGAGGCGCAGTCTCGTTCACAAGGACATCTCCCGATTTATCAATAAATAATTCAATGGCATAAAGGCCAGGACTATTTAGTCCGCTCATTACTTTTCGGGCAATAGCTTGGGCTTTCCATAGTTGCTTTTCTTCTAACTTCGCGGGGCTTAATTGATAGTCAAGTAAATTATATACTGGATCAAAAATCATTTCAGCAGGAGGGTAGATGATTGTTTTTCCTTCCGCATTCATTCCTACAATCAAAGCAATTTCTTTTGCTATGGCCACTTTCTTTTCAAGTACCGCAGGCGAATTAAAACCTAATTCAATTTCTTTTTCACTATTAATTACTTGTACCCCTTTGCCATCATAACCACCTTCCCCTAATTTGTGAACTGCAGGTAAAAAAGCAATATGTTGCAATAGATCTGATTGGTGTTGCGTAATATGAAATTCAGATGTGGGGATTTCATTTTTTTGATAAAACTCTTTTTGAAGAATTTTATTTTTTATAATTCG
>SYEV01000044.1 GCA_005800655.1 Bacteroidota bacterium | reverse complement strand
GTCGTCAAAGACTATGACGTTGATAGGCTATAGATGTAAAGCTAGTAATAGCAAAGTCGAGTAGTACTAATTGCCCGTAAGCTTTATTTTTTTTTTCTGTTATCGATTTCACTCCAATATGTAATTTATTGTTTTATCAGTTTAGTTGTCATGACTAAACATCCGATAAAATTGCCGTCTTAAGGTGGTTTTACCGGGGGTGTTCACCTCTTCCCATTCCGAACAGAGAAGTTAAGTCCCCCATGGCCGATGGTACTTGGGTTTTCCTGGGAGAGTAGGTAGCTGCCTTATTTATTAAAGAATCCTCTGATTAATTTCAGGGGATTTTTTTTGCCCCTACCTCAAGGAAATTGCCATTTCTTCTATGAAATAAAAAAAGCCAACAGGACATGTTGACTTTTAAATCTTGTAGCGCTATTATTAGCATTATTTTTAAATCTGATGAAATTGAAATCTATTCTTCAGCAGTGCTTATTTCTTTTTTGCTTTCACCATCCAATCCCAGGGTTGTGGATGCTTTAACCAGCTAGGTGGTTTATGAAATTCAGTAGACCATTTGTATTTTATCTTTTCTATTTTTTCAAGTTCGAAACCTGCTAAGGTTAAGAGTAATTCTAATTCCTCTTTTAAAAAATGTTTGGTGGGTACATCATCAATATCGGTTACGCCATCTTTGATAAATCGTATTTGACTTATTGCTCTCTTGCCAGTTGGTGTGATATCTTTTTTTGCATCATCTACATTCCACTTATTCGCAATGATATGACTAAATAATTTTGATTCTAGTGAAGGTACCACGAGCACTAAGTCTCCGCCTTTTTTGATAAAGCTGGACATGTGTTTAAAAAACAGATCTCTCTTTTTTAAGGATTCCGTTAATATCGCATTTATACAAATAGCGCTATCATATTTCTGCGGTTTTAGTTTTGCAGCGGACATGTCAACGCACTCGTAGCTTATATTATCGTACTTTTTGTATTTTTTTTCAGCGATGGCTAAATTTTTTGCTGATATGTCAATAGCCTTAACGGTTTTAAAGATGGGTGCCAATACTGGCATCCATTTGCCTACCGCACAGCCAATATCAATCACCGATTTTTTCTTATTGGCAAACTGGTGTATCGCCTTTACAATTTTACCTGATTTGTCATTATGTAAAACATCAAAAATTTCTGTCTCATAATTGGGGGCTATCTTTTCCCAGTATTTCTTTTCCATGTATTAAAATTAGCTAATTATTAAAAAGTACAGAACAAAAAAAATCCCGTTCCGAAATTCGGAACGGGATTGTATTGCAACGAGGTTGATTAATATCTGTTGTATTCACCACCGCCATTACCACCGCGATCACGGTTGTATCCTCCACCGCCGCCAGATCCACCGGATCCACCGCGATTGAATCCACCACCGCCACCTGCGCCATAAGGCTTCTTCTTGAAGGTTCTTTCGCCTTCAGGACGTGGAGTTGACTCGTTAACTACTATGTTACGACCCAACATTTCTGTGTCGTGAAGTTGACTGATAGCTGCGCGAGCTTCATCATCATTAGCCATTTCAACAAAACCGAAGCCTTTGCTTCTGTTGTTGTTAAATTTGTCTGTTACAATTTTTGCACTTGCTACTGCTCCAAACGGAGTAAACAAGTTCTCAAGATCTTCGCTAGTCATATTCCAGCTAAGATTTCCAACATAAATGTTCATGTTCTTTTAAATTAAGTGATCTAATACCAACGCTAAAAAATACTTCTAGAATTGGAGACACCAAAGATAGGACTATTTAATACAAATATCACTTTTAGGGCTTTTTTTAAAAATATTTATCCCCGATTGGGCATAAATAACCCCAAAAAAGCCTTCCCAAGGGTATGGGAAGGCTTTTTTGGCCTTAAATGAAGTTCATTTTAGGCTGGAAATTGGGGTTGGGGGCAATTAAGCCTCAGCACCAATCTCAATATCTACTTCAGTATTTTGTCCATTTCCAAAGTCAATAGTTGCTTTGTAGCTTCCTAATTCTTTGATTTCCTCTGGTAAGCTAATACGTCTTCTATCAATTTCGTATCCTTTTTGTTCACGAATTGCACGTGTTACTTGTAATGAGGTGATGGTACCAAATATTTTATTTGAGGTTCCTGTTTTAGCAGTCAGCTTGATCGGAGATGAAGTTAATACTGAAATTACTTTTGTAATCTCGGCTAACATTGCAGCTTCTTTCTTTGCTTTTGCTTTTAAACGCTCTTCCAATTGTTTTAAATTAGAAGTGTTTGCCTCAACCGCTTGTTTAGTAGGGAATAAGAAGTTACGCGCATAACCGTTTTTAACAGTTACTAATTCGTCCTTGCCTCCTAAATTATCTACGTCTTTGATTAATATAATTTGCATACATTTTTTTTAGTTCCCAAGAGCCCAGCTTTATTTGCTGTCACTCGCCAATATATTTTTAATATACGAGATTAGGGATGGTTTACTAATTGTTGTCTATTTGAATAAATCAGTTACATAAGGTAACAATGCCATTTGGCGTGACTTCTTAATAGCGTCAGCCACCTTGCGTTGGTACTTTAATGAATTACCGCTTAAACGACGCGGTAACATTTTACCTTGTTCATTTAAAAATTTCTTTAAAAAATCGATGTCTTTGTAATCGACATACTTGATACCATACTTTTTAAAACGACAGAATTTCTTCTTAGGTTTTTCCTGCTTTATCGCGGTAAGGTATTTTATTTCATTCTTTGCCATGTTGGTAAAAATTTAATTAAGCCTCAACTGCTTTGTGAACAGGGAAACCGCCGTTTCTCTTAATGTGGTTATACTCAACTGCGTACTTGTCAAGTTTGGTAATCATGTGACGCATAATTTGCTCGTCACGTAAAAATTGAATTTTCAATTTTTCATTTACTGTCGAAGGAGCAGTAAATTCTAGTATCCAGTAGATACCAGTAGTTTTCTTATCGATTGGATAAGCAAGTGATTTTAAACCCCAAGGATTTGAGGCTACTGTAGACCCACCATTTTCTTTGATGAAGTCTTGGTATTTTTTCTGAGCTGATTTAAAATCATCTTCAGATAAAACCGGTGTAAAAATCACCATTAATTCGTAATTGTTCATTACTTGAATTTATTGGTTAAATAATTGGTTTTTCCCAGTGGACATTCCGATTACTCAGAACGAATCTGCCAAAACAGATTTGGGAGTGCGAAGGTAGGCTATTTTAAAGGTTTTTCGTCATTTTTTGCCTTAAAAATTATGACTGCTGGATAGTGATCGCTATAACCGCCGTTAAATTGATCCCCATTCCAGGTTCTTTTGGGGTAGCCCTGGTATTTTCCGTGCTGCTCGGTTAAGGCTGAACTTCTATATATCATTGATTTACAATATATTAGTTCAAAATTACTATATGCGCCAGGGGGTGTATTCGTAGAATTGTAGCTATTGATATTGGCTACACCTGTTTGGGAAAGGCGAGTCGCTGTCGCAATTTTAGAGCTGTGTCCAGTTTTTTCCTTTTCCATCCGCCAATTGGCATTCAATAAAATCTGATCAAATAAACTCCAACTATCCCGATAAGCCATACTTCCCAGCCCCCTATTAAATAATTTTAAAAAGGGGTTGTACATTTTTAGGTGTTTCAAACTTTTGTTATTGGGGTTGTCATTAAAGTCACCCATGACGATGAATTTCGCTTTGGGGTCTCGGTTTTCAATACTATCCATAATTCTTTTACAAACCCTTGCGGCCCAGAACCTTTTTTCTGCGGAAGCGTTTTCCCCTCCGCGCCGACTAGGCCAATGATTTACTAATATATGTACCCATGCTTTATCCAGTTCCCCTTGAACATATAAAATATCACGGGTGGCATAGGTAGTAAAGTGGGTAGCGTCAGTTAAACTATAACTGCGGTATTGGTAGGGTTTAAAGTGAGCGGGTTGGCACATTAACGCGACATCAATGCCTCTGCTATCTTTTGAATCAAAATGAAGAAACTGGTAATTATATTTTTTAATCATTGGTTCGTCGGCTAGTTTTTTTAATACCATTTTGTTTTCAACTTCTGCAATACCTAATAATGAAATTCCATCAGCGTTATTTATTTTTCCGATACCATAAATGACAGAAGCTAATTGCGCCGACTTGTTTTTAAAGCGTACACTATTATATTGCTTCGCGCTATTGGGTAAAAATTCTTCGTCTGCTACATTCAACTGATTAGTTGTACCATAATAGTTTTCAAAATTATAAAAGCCAACAATAAACATCTTTTCTTTAGCAGATACTGTGTTTTGTGCTTTTGTTAAAATGGGTAAGAAGAGAAATATAAAAAGGGGCAAGCGGAGATAGCACATTAACCAATACGCTCGATTATGGAAGTTTAATTTTTTCATGATTTAGTTTTTTCATTTCCAATCGGGCAAACAAGGTTTATTTATTTGTATTTATGAGCGTATTAACCGAAATGTTTTGCTTTCTTGATTTATTCATATTGCGTTTTCAATAAAAGGCCAATCAATGAGTCATCGATTTTGTCGCATCTTATATTTTCTCTTCTTACTTTATCTGCATCAGCCAATCATGGCACAGGAGGAAGAGGCCAAAGAAAATACAGGTTTGCAAAACAGGGAAACGCTGATAGAATTTAGCGCCAATTGGGTGCCTACTTTATTGTCTTCATCTTACTTGCCGATCTATAGTTTATCACAGTTTAATGGTTTTGTTTTTAGTTGGGTACCGCGAGGCCAATCGTCGAATAGGGGCAGTTTTATTGATGGAATTAATTGGCAAAGTAAAATTGGTAATTGGGATTCCTTCAATAGTTATGCAGCCTTGTACAAGGCATTTCATTCCATTGATATGGTCTCCAATTTTGAATATTCAAACTTGGGTTTTGGTAATCCTGGCTCGGTTAGTTATTTAACAGGGAATACCCGCTTTTTTAAAAAAGCAGTTACCGTAGCAACAAGGTTTTCAAATAGTTCCTTTGTGTATGAAGGGCAATTACAATTGAATAGCGGGCACCTAAAAAAACAGCGTTGGTCCTATCAATTCAATGCCGTTTTTCAGCAAGCGCCCATGGGTTTAATTCCCAATGGCTTTAAAAAATTAACAGGGTTTGCATTGAGTATGGACAAGCAATTAAAACAGGAGCAATCTATTGGAATGACAATTTGGTGGGATCATGTGGCGCAAGGAAAAATTGCGCCATCGGTTCGTGAGGCCTTTGATTTGTCAACGCAACGTAATTATAATCCAAGTTGGGGTTGGTATAAGGGCAAGCCCTTTTATCCGAATCAAAAAAGTGGAGATGTGCCTGTTACTTATTTTAGGTATGAAAAAAAATGGCGAGAAAAAGCAATACTACATGTACAAATGGGTGTAGCGATAGGGGTGCAAAAAAAATATCAAATGGATTGGACCAAAACATTAGATCCGCGACCAGATTATTATAAATATTTACCTAGTTATAGCAAGGATAGTTTAGTAAGAAAAAAATTATTGGATTGGTTCAGGTCAAATCCACAAGCACTACAAATTGACTTTGATCACTTGGAGAAGATCAACCAATCCAATGCGACACAACAATCCTTTTATATCATTAATGCCAAAGTGGCTAAAGTTCAGTTAATACGATTTTCTATGCGATTGGAATACCAATTTCCCTTGGAATGGTCAGGCCAAATTGGTTTGCACGGCGCAAACGATGTCATCAGAAATTATAATGTCATTGAAAACCTGTTGGGTGGAAATTATTTTCTTAATTATAATGGATGGGTGGATGACAACGGATCTGCGACTAATTTTCAAAATGAAATTAGGCAGCCAGACCAAAAAATAAAAGTGGGACAAAGTTGGGGAGGTGATTATGCATTACAAAATTCGCAATTACAATTATGGGGGCAACTCCATAAACAAATGGCAAAATATGAATTTGGCGTTTCTCTTAAATACGAAAACAATCGCTTTAGTCGAACAGGGTTTAATCAAAATGGATTATTCCCTAGGCAAGCACTGGGGCCGTCCTCTGTTTTGTCATTTCCTTCCTATGGATTGAAGGTCCAATATTTATATAAGTTTTCCGGGCGGTTTTATGCAAAAACAATTTTGTTTCAACAAACCAATGCCCCAAATTCAAGTGACATTTATATAGATCCTGCTGTTCATCCTTATACGGCTAGTTTTATTTTACCTGCATTACATCGCGGCATTGATCTTGCTTTGTTTTATAGGGGCGTGTATACTAAAATTAATATGTCTATTTTTTGGCAATCCATTGCAAATGCCAGTGAAAAAAATCTGTTTTACCATGATCATTTTTTTGCTTTTGTGTATGGGATGCTAGGGCAAATGCAAACTATTCATAAAGGTGTTGAGTTGGGTATGGAAACACAATTTGGTGGGCCGTTACAATTGTCTGCAGTGAGTAGTTTTGGTCGTTACTACATCGCAAATAATCCCTTGTATGAAATTAGATTGTCGAACGATTTATACAAAGTGGAATCAGGAATACTTCAATTACAAGGACTGCCTGCCACATCTAATCCGCAATGGGTGCAAGCTATTTCAATACAATACCAGCCTGATTATTCAAGTAGAATTGGTATTACAGGCGTTTATTCAATGAAAAGGTCCATTGATTATAATTATTTTAGACGTTCTTTTTTATTAAAAAACCAAATTAACAATGATGCAAATTGGAAACTAATTCAATCCGAAAATTACCTACCCAATCAATGGGTATTTAATGTGTTTATGTCTAAGCAATATGCGTTTGCCATCAAAAACAAAAAACAGACAATCCGATTTAGCGCGAGTATACGAAATGTCTTAAATACGCTCATCCCGCTTTTTTCTTTTGAACAATCCAGATTTGATTATTCAGCATTTCGGCTTGAAAAATTTCCTTTGAAATATATGTATGACCAAGGAAGCACCTATGCATTAGGGGCACAACTGCAAATCCAATAAAAATATCTTCTATAAAAACATCATTTAATTAATACTTCTTTATTCATCCAAAATATCATTTTATGAAAAATCAAAATCGGTGCTATTCATTTTTTAATTTATTATTCGTTATTTCCATGTTATTTTTTCGGCCTGCTTAAAAAAAACGGCTTATGCTGAAAAAGTTATTGGCCTTTCAACGGATACCTTAATCACCATAAAAAATTTACGAAAATTGCATTTGACAAATCGGGTGGAACCAATTACAAAATCATGGATGATTGAAGGGGTGGTGGTAGGTAATGATGAGCATGATAATATTTACAAGTCAATCATAATTCAAGACAGCACCGGTGGTATTGTTTTGTTGTTGGATGGAACCAATTTATATCAAAATTATCCAGTGGGGGCTTTCTTGCGGGTGCGTATTCAAAATTTATTTTTAACGGACTACCGAAAAATGCAACAATTAGTAGCAGGGGTGGATACCTCCAACGGTACTTTAGTCACAGGTGGTATACCCGTGCCATTATTTGAAAAACATATTACCACGCTTTCTGATCATTATAAAATTATTCCAATCGAAGTTGCTTTTAAAAACTTAGGAGATTCTTTACAGGGTAGATTAATAAAAATTATGAATGTTGAATTTTCGGCAACAGATACCGGACAAACTTATGCGGATTATAAAAATAAAACGGGGGCTAGTAGGGCATTAAAGTTTTGTACAGGTGGAACTATTTATATACGGTCCAGCGGGTATGCCGATTTTGCCGGTATTGCCACCCCTACAGGTAATGGATCTGTGATTGGGATTTACTCGGTGTACAATAGTGAAAAGCAGTTATTGATTCGTGACACAAGTGACATTTTGTTAAAAAATAAGCGATGTACTGGGGCTGCTTGGCTGCAAAATTTACCTCAATAGGCTTATTGAAGGACAGTCTGTCAGCATTTGTATTTTGGTATTTTCTTTGCTAGTCTTATACTAAATGTAATAATTATGCAAAAAGGTCAAATAAGGGTTCAGACGGAGAACATCTTTCCAATCATTAAGAAGTTTCTTTATAGCGATCACGAGATATTTTTAAGAGAGTTAGTGAGTAACGCTGTGGACGCCTCTCAAAAATTAAAAACCTTAAGTGGTAAAGGGGAAGTAAAAGGGGCCATTGGTGATTTAAGGGTAGATGTTGTTTTAGATGCCAAGGAAAAAACTTTATCCATTATTGATAATGGTATTGGTATGTCAAGTGCCGAAGTAGACAAGTATATTAACCAAGTGGCATTTAGTGGCGCCGAGGAGTTTGTTACCAAATATAAGGACACCAGTATTATTGGTCATTTTGGTTTGGGTTTTTATAGCTCATTTATGGTGAGTGATAAAGTAGATATTTATAGTAAAAGTCATACGGACACCCCTGGTGTGTTTTGGAGTTGTGATGGGAGTACCGAATATGAATTGTATGAAGTGGATTATAGTGCAAGGGGTACAAAAATTGTTTTGCATATTAATGAGGAAAGTGCCGAATTTTTGGATCCGCATCGTGTGAAATCAATTTTAGAAAGATTTTGTAAATTTTTACCTGTAGCTATTTATTTCACGGATGCCAATGCCGAGAAAAAAGAAGCGACAAAGGAAGAAGGTAAAGCAGAAGAATTGGAAATTGAAAAATCAATCAATAATACCAATCCAATTTGGGTGCGTAAACCTGCTGATTTAACCAAGGAAGATTATGAGAAGTTTTATAAGGAGTTATATCCATTTGGAGAAACACCTTTGTTTTGGATTCATTTAAATGTGGATTATCCATTTAATTTAACAGGTGTTTTGTATTTCCCTAAAATCAAACAAAGTTTTGAAATACAAAAGGATAAAATTCAGCTGTATTGTAACCAAGTGTTTGTAACTGATGAGGTAAAGGACATTGTTCCTGAATTTTTAATGTTATTGCATGGCGTTATTGATAGTCCAGACATTCCATTAAATGTAAGTCGTAGCTATTTACAAGGGGATCCAAATGTGAAAAAAATTAATGCACACATTACTAAAAAAGTAGCAGATAAATTAGAGGAAATATTCAATAGCGATCGTAAGTCGTTTGAAGAAAAGTGGGAAAGTTTAGGTTTGTTTGTGAAGTATGGCATGATTACGGACGATAAGTTTTTAGATAAAGCGAATAAGTTTTTAATCATGGAAGATGCTGCCAATGCAGGTACTTTTTATACTTTGGATGAATATAAAACAACTACAGCAGCAACGCAAAAAAATAAGGACGGCAAGCAAGTGTTATTATACACTACCAATCCTGTACAACAAGATGCTTTTATTCAAGCTGCAGTAGCGAAAGGATATAAAGTGGTTAAGTTGGAAACTATGGTTGATGCTGCTTTCATTAATAATGTGGAAATGAAATGGGAAGGGGTGCAGTTTGTTCGTGTGGATGCAGATGTGGTTGACAATTTAATTGATAAGCAAGAAAATGTAGATTCAATATTGTCCAAAGACGAAGTGGAACAAGCTAAAAAATTATTTGAATTCCAAGTGCCTGAAATTACTTTAACAGTTGAGGTGAAAGGATTGAGTCAGAATGCGGCACCGATTGTTGCAACACGTCCTGAGTTTATGCGTCGTATGAAAGATATGGCAGGTATGGGCGGTGGCGGAATGACCGCATTTTATGCGCAGATGCCAGATGAGGTTCATTTAACCGTGAATGGCAATCACCCCATTTATCAAACCTTATTAAAGGAAACAGATGTTGATAAGCAACAAAAGCAAGCGCGTAATTTAGCGGACTTGGCATTGCTTTCACAAGGCCTATTAAAAGGAGCTGAGTTGACTAACTTCATCAATAGAAGTGTTGACTTATTGAAGTAATATTTTTCATAAGTATTTTTATTACTCGAATAATTGAAAAAAAAATAGGATAAAGCGAAGTGGTGTAAATACTACTTCGCTTTATTCGTTATATAACTGAGGTGATTAAGCGGATGCTTTAATATCGATGACCTGCATTTGCACGGTTTGCGCTCCCTGCCACTCGTATAATTGCAATTGAAAAACAAGATCAAAGGGTTTGCCGGATTTAATGAGGTCGATATGTTGGGGCATGTTATAGCCAATACCTTTTAAGGTATTTTGTCCTTGAATGACATGAAAACTAATATGCGCTTCTTTTACCAACTTGGTATAGCCAGCGTCGCGAACATTTTTTGCTAAAAATATCGGTCGTATATTATCAGGTCCATAAGGTTCCATTTGACTGATAATTTGAAAGAAGTTCATATTGATATCATCCAATGCTAAAACCGAATTGATGGCAATTTCAGGGGTCAGCTGTTCAATCGTGATTCGCTCGGCGACTGCTTTTTCAAAGGCGATTTTAAATGGTTCCAATTGATCCACGGCCATGGTCATACCTGCAGCTGCGAAGTGTCCACCATAACCGATTAAATGTGCGCGACATGCATGAAGTGCTTCGTATAAATTAAATCCCAATACACTGCGTGCACTGCCAGCAATTACATCTCCACTTTGCGTTAGCACAATGGTTGGCTTATAATGTTTTTCTATTAATCTACTTGCTACAATACCCACAACGCCTTTATGCCAATGTGCTTGAAAAACCACCGAGGATTTTTTTGTTAAATGCGTGGGGTCCATTTCAATTTGCTGCAATGCTTCTTCTGAGATACTTGTATCCGCTTCACGTCTCTCTAAATTATCCTGTTGTAATAATGAAGCAATGGCCAAAGCGCTTGAATAATCTTTTTCTATAAATAATTGGACTGCTTTTTTTGCGTCATCCATTCTGCCTGCAGCATTAATACGAGGGGCTACTGCGAAAACTAAGTTGCTAATTTTTAATGGGGTAGTTTGTTTGGCTAATTCCATGAGCGCTAATATGCCAAAGCTGGGGGATTGATTTACTTTTTGTAAACCAAAAAAAGCCAATGTTCTATTTTCATCTGTTAATGGGACTATGTCAGCAGCAATCGCAGTGGCTACTAAATCCAAAAATTGCAAATAGGATTCAGGGGGTAAATTATAAGTATCTGCAAGGGCCGATATTAATTTAAATACAACACCGCAACCACAAAGTTCTTGGTAGGGATAATTACAATCCACTTGTTTTGGATTCAGTATGGCAATGGCAGGCGGTAAAATGGTATCAGGTAAATGGTGGTCGCAAATAATAAAATCAATTCCTAAGTTTTTTGCATAGGTAATGAGTTCAATGGACTTAATTCCGCAATCCACTGAAATGATTAAATCAATATTATTTTCTTTAGCAAAGTCAATCCCTATTTTAGAAATGCCATAGCCCTCTCGATATCTATGTGGGATATAATAATCTATATGCGGAGATAATGTTTTCAGAAACTGGTATAAAGTAGCCACCGATGTAGTTCCGTCAACATCATAGTCACCAAATACCAAAATCTTTTGTTGTTTATTTACAGCTTCCTGAATCCGCGTTACTGCTATCCGCATATCCTTCATTAACCAAGGGTCGTGTAAGTGGTCAATGCTGGGTCTGAAATAATGTTTTGCTGCTTCAAAGGTATCAATGCCTCTTTGAACAAGGAGTTCACAAAGTATGGGATGTATTTTAAGTGCGCTTTGTAACGCTTGTACTTTTAGTACATCTGCCTGTAATATGTTCCATCTTTTTTCCATTAAAATTTTCGGTCTGTGGTATAGCGGACCAATTCTTCAAGCGCATCTCTGCAACTTGAGTTTGGAAATGAGTGGAGTATGGTTAATGCTTTATCGCGGTATTCAATCATTTTTTCAGTAGCATATTCTATGCCGCCGTTTGATACTACATTGTCTATCACAAATTTGACTTTGTCTTTATCATTATTATTGTTTTTAACAATATAGATGATTTTCTTTTTTAAAGCGGGCGTTACTTTTTGTAAAATATGAATTAAAGGGAGCGTCAATTTTTTTTCTTTAATATCGTTGCCCGTCGGTTTACCCACTTTTGCTTCACCATAATCAAATAAATCATCTTTTATTTGAAAAGCCATACCTACATTCTCTCCAAATGCACGCATTTGTTCAATCAATGCTGGATCATTTGAAACAGAGGAGGCACCAGCTGCGCAACTGGATGCGAGTAAACTTGCCGTTTTCCCATTGATGATTTCGTAGTAAACAGATTCATCAAAATTTAAATTTCTTGTTTTCTCCATTTGCAATAATTCGCCTTCGCTCATATTTTTTACTGCATTGGATAAAATGGTTAAAATGGTAAAGTCTTTATTTTCTAATGATAACAATAATCCCTTTGATAATAAGTAGTCACCGACTAAAACTGCAATTTTGTTTTTCCACAATGCATTGATAGAGAAAAAGCCCCTTCTTTCAAAGGCCTCATCCACGACGTCATCATGCACCAAGGTAGCTGTATGTAATAATTCCACTAGGGAGGCAGCGCGGTAGGAGCTGTCATTAATTTCTCCATGTAATTTTGCCGATAACAATACAAACATCGGACGCATTTGTTTTCCTTTGCGTTTTACAATGTATTGCATAATACGATCCAGCAGGGACACCCTACTTTTTACCGCATCTTTAAAATGTTTTTCGAATAACTCGAGTTCGGCTTCAATCACTTTTTTGGCTAATTCCATACTGGACTGCAATTTAATTTGATTTTAACCACGATCACGTAATTTTTTTAATTTCCTTGAAATCTAACCTTTCCTTATTCAGGATCAAGCATATTGAAGTGTAAGGCGCCAAAATTTTGGAGGGAAGATAGCTTTAAATCAGCTGCACTCCAATGGGCCAATTTCATATGGTCTGCACTTGGCACCACCACGCAAGTCATTCTTGCAGCTTTAGCAGCAATCATCCCATAAACTGAATCCTCGAAGCAGATGCAGGCTAAGGGGGATGTATGCAGTGCAGCGGCACAATCCAAATAAACTTGGGGATGTGGTTTTGCTAATGGTAAAAGTTGTGCGGAGCAACTTGCTTGTATAATATGTCTAATTCCTAGCTTATCTTTTATAAGTTCAATTAAAGCAACAGGAGAGGAAGTGGCTAATCCAATTTTAAATTCTTTTTGTAAAAAAAAATGAAAAATATGCTCAACACCTGGCATCACATTTGCCTCCTTGTCAATCATCGTTAATGCCAGATCAATGATCCGTTGCTCGGCACGATCATATTCAGTGGAAGGAATTTTATGCTCGTATAACCAATGTGCAACAAATTCCTTTGATCTTAATCCAGTCGTTAATGCATATTGTTGTTCAGTCAATAATATACCATATTGTCTAAAAATCTCACTCGCTGCTTTATTCCATAATGGCTCGCTATTGATTAATAAACCATCAATGTCAAAAATTACTGCTGATTTTTTCATTGCTTAAAGATACAATTTGTTGGCTAAACAGGGATATGCGAATAAAATATTAATTAGTATATTGCATTAATATCAAAATTGGGTGGGTCATGACTTTATTGGAAAGATTAAAACATATTCGCTTATTTCGCTCCTTTATATATGGGCTTGTTGGGATATTTACTTATCCAGGATTGGTATTATTCAATAAGTTAAAAATTGAGGGCACGGAGCATTTGGAAAATCTTCCCAATAAAAATGTTTTATTCGTAAGTAATCATCAAACTTATTTTGCAGATGTGATTGCTTTTGTTCATATTTTTTGTGCGGTGAAATGGCGTAAGTTTAACAAGCTCGGTTTGCCTTATTATTTATTAAATCCATTCACCAATTTATTTTTTGTTGCTGCGGAGGAAACCATGAATAGCAATTGGTTGACCAAATTATTTAAGTTGGGTGGTGCTTTAACAATTAAGCGAACTTGGCGCGCCGAAGGACAAGATGTTTCGCGTAATCGGGATGAAGTGGATACGCAAAAAATTGATAAGGCTTTATCCAAAAGCTGGGTAATTACTTTTCCGCAAGGGACCACCAAGCCTTTTGCGCCCGGTCGCAAAGGAACTGCGCACATTATTAAAAACAATCAACCCATTGTAGTACCAGTTGTCATCAATGGTTTTTGGCGCGCATTTAATAAGAAGGGATTGAAATTTAAAAAAGTGGGAACACCTTTAAGTATTCGATTTAAAGAACCCTTGGTGATTGATTACACACAATCAGTGGAGCATATCTTAGAACAAATCATGGATGGCATTGAGCAAAGTAAGGAATACATGCTTAAGGGTAAGCATCATTTGGCTCAAGTGATTAGCAAATAAAATTATTTTAAGCGTATTTTATTGCCTAGTCCTTTACAAATAAGGCTTTTAATTCAGTTGCGTCATCTGGTTTCATCTTGCCGCCTAATATTAAACGCAATTGACGACGACGTAAAGCGCCATCATAATATTTTATTTGTTCTGCTGTCTCCGGAACGATTGCTGGAACTGCTTTGGGTTTTTTATTTTCATCTAAAGCAACAAAAGTAAAAAAAGCTTCATTGCTCAGCTCCTTTGTCTGACTAATCATATTTTGATTCCATACTTTTAAATGAATCTCCATGGAAGTAGTGAAGGCCCTGGTAACGATTGCTTCAATGCAAATAACATTTCCTAATTTAATCGGCGTTTTAAAACTTAAGTTATCTACCGATGCGGTCATACATGCCGAATTACAATGTTTACCTGCGGATAAATAGGCGGCAATATCCATCCAATACATGAGTTTGCCACCCATTAAATCACCAAAGGTGTTCGTATCATTGGGTAATACTAATTCATTCATTGTGGTGAAGGAATCGATTGCTTTACGCGCTTCCATAATGTTATGCTTTGTGAAGTAAAGATACAAACTTGTGTGACAATAGGATGAATTGTAAAAACAACATTTTCGTAATTCAAGAGAAGGATAATAAGGCGCTAAAAGGTAGGAGGCTAAATCTGCATTTTTTAGCCCCTTTCTTACTTGTATTTATTGTCCTTAAACAATGCAGCTTTCTAAGTTTGCTAAAAACGCAGGATCTACTTCTGCCCCAATACCAGGAGCATCATTGATACTTAAATGCATACCACTAAATTGAACACCTCCAATAACTGGGTCAGCCAAATGGCCCAAAAGACAAGTATCCATGTCGTAGTATTTAATGTTGTCATGCGCCATTGCAAAGTGCATTTTTGCACTCAACGCCAATCTGCTTTCGAGCATACCACCCATCATGCATGGAATGTTGTGTTGTTTGGCAAGGTCATGAATTTTTATGGCTTCTTGAATGCCGCCACTTTTTGAAAATTTAATATTGATTGAATCGCATGCTTTTTGCGCAATCAACTTACGCGCATCATGGTGCGTAAATACAGATTCGTCGGCCATTATTTTTATGGGAGAAGCTTTGCATAATGCAGGCAAAAAATCGTCCTGGTATTTATGCATCGGTTGTTCGCAAAATTCAATAGTATATTTTGATAAATTTGTTAATACGCCTAATGCGTCATCGGATGACCAGCCTTGATTCGCATCAATACGTAAAATAATTTCATCTCCAATAGCTGTTCTTATTGCCTTAATCCTTTCCACATCTTCTGTAGGGTGTTTGCCAAGTTTTACTTTAATAATGCGCACGCCTTTGGCGACAAAATCAATGGCCTGTCCTGCCATATTTTGAGGAGTGTCAATGCCGATGGTTAAATCAGATTCAATGGATTTTTGTTGCCCTCCCAAAAAAGCATACAATGGTTGGTTGGCATGCTTTGCAGCAATGTCGTACAATGCCATATCAAATGCGCTTTTTGCGGTATAGTTTCCTGCGATAATTAAATCAAGTTCGTTGAGTCGTTCTGTAATTGCTAAAGGATTTTTACCTTTCCAAAAACTAGCAAAATCCTTGGCCAATAGATAGCAGCTTTGCTGAGTTTCGCCCACAATCATAGGAAAGGCCGAACACTCACCATAACCGGTAATCCCTTCATCGGTGGTTATTTGAATGAGTATATTTTGTGCGTAATGCATGGTCCCTGTAGCTATGGTAAAAGGGACCATTGGAATTTTAAACTGATAAATATGGGTGGCTACAATTTTCAAGTAACTATTTTTTGAGTTGCAGGTAAATTTACATTGTTTATTTAAACAATTTGACTACTGCTTTGTTATTTTAAAAATTGAATCAATCATATGGATAGTTTAAAAAATAAAAAAGTACTCATTGTGGGTGCAACAGGAGGAATTGGAGCTCATTTAGTTAAGTTAATATATAACAGTGGTGCACAAGTGTGGATTGCTGGGCGTCAGTTAGCAAAATTAAATTTAATAGCAGAAACAAATCAATTGCCTGCATCACAAATATTGGAAGTGGATTTGTCCAATTCCGACTCAGTTCAAAACTTTGTAAAAAATATTGAAAATGAGGCATTCGATATATACATTAATGCTGCGGGAATTGGCATTATTAAACCATTGAACCAATTACAGGTATCAGATATGCAATTGTCCTACCAAGTGAATGTATTGAGCACCTTTGAAATAGTAAAGGCAATTTTGCCTAAAATGATAGAGGTTAAAAAGGGGCTTATTATCAATATTCCTGGAATTTTAGGTAAAATACCTATGTCCGGGGCTGCAGCCTATTGCGCAAGTAAATATGCATTGGTTGGTATGATGCAATCTATCAGGGAGGAATTGAAACGCACTGAAATAAGAATTACACAAGTGTATCTTGGCGGGGTAGATTCCCCTTTCTGGGATAATATTGATTTAAGAGTACAGAGAGATAAAATGATACAAGCCGAGGAGGCTGCAAAATCCATTTGGTTTTTGTGCCAACAGCCTAGTTCTGGCGTGGTGAGTGAAATGGTTTTACAACCCTTTAATCATCAAGCAATTTAGCTTATTTAATCTTTTGTCGTATAAGCAGAACAACCGATATTTGCAGTACGAATGAACGTTAGCATGAACCTATCTTTAGAAAATACCCAGCATGCATTTGCCTATAAGTCAAATGCCGATTTACGTAAAGCCCGATTTTTATTTAGTGTAATTCAAAGTCCATTAGTGGTGTCTATAGCAACCAACGTAACTCCATTTTTAATGAAGTCTGGATTGCCTATTAATGGGTTAATTCGAAGTACTATTTTTAAACAATTTGTTGGGGGAGAAACCTTAGAAGATTCCGCAAGAGTCACCAAGCAATTGGGATCCTATGGCGTTCAAGTGATATTGGATTATGGGGTAGAGGCAAAAGAGGGGGAAGAAAATTTTGATGCAGTTACAGAAAAAATTATTGAAGCAGTCGAATTTGCTGCCACTGAAAAAAATGTGCCGTTTGTTAGTGTGAAATTAACAGGCTTGGCCAGAATGAATTTATTAGAAACTTTGAACGAAGCACCAAGATTGCGCAGTGGTATTCATGATAGTGAAAGTCAAACTGCCGAGTGGGATAGGGTTAGAGAAAGAATGTATGCAATTTGTGATGTTGCTAATGAAAAAGGAATTGGCATTTTAATAGATGCGGAAGAAACTTGGATTCAAGATCCGATTGATCGATTGGCTATAGAGTTGATGGGGGTGTATAATAAAGAAAAAGTAGTGGTGTATAATACCTATCAATTATATCGACACGATCGCTTACATTTTTTAAAAATTTCACATCAGCTTGCAGTGGAAGGCAATTTTTTATTAGGTGCGAAATTAGTGCGAGGTGCCTATATGGAAAAAGAAAGAGAACGCGCTTTAGCAATGAATTATCCTTCGCCTATTCATGATGATAAAAATGCCACAGATATCGATTTTGATGCTGCAGCGTTATATTGTATTCAAAACAAAGCAAATATTTCCTTGATTTTAGCTTCACATAATGAACATAGCAATTTAATTATTGCTAACAAAATGCAAGAATTAGGCATGTCGAATAATGACCCTAAAGTGCACTTTTCACAATTGTTTGGAATGAGTGACCACATCAGCTTTAATATGGCTTTGGAAAATTACAATGTTAGTAAGTATTTGCCTTTTGGACCTATACAGGACGTGATTCCTTATTTGATGCGTCGTGCACAGGAAAACTCCAGTGTAAATGGTCAAACTAACCGTGAATTGTTGTTAATCAGAAAGGAATTGGCCAGAAGAAAGGCAAAAAAATGATTTCTACATAATGGGTATTGGTTGTAAATTGCACTATGCAACAATACCTGAATTTATTACAACATATTATTGACGAAGGGACTCCGAAAACCGATCGAACGGGTACGGGAACCAAAAGTTGTTTTGGATATCAAATGCGATTTGATCTTTCCAAAGGCTTCCCTTTGGTCACTACCAAAAAGTTACATCTTAAAAGTATCATCTATGAGTTGTTATGGTTTTTAAAAGGAGATACTAATATTAAATATTTAAAAGACAACGGCGTTCGTATATGGGATGAGTGGGCGAATGAAAATGGCGACCTGGGTCCGGTATATGGAAAACAATGGCGCAGTTGGGAAGGGGCGAATGGTGTTGTTGTTGATCAAATTAAAGATTTAATTCATCAAATTAAAACGACACCCGATAGCAGACGATTAATTGTAAGCGCTTGGAATGTGGGTGATTTATCAAAGATGGCTTTGATGCCTTGTCATAATATGTTTCAGTTTTATGTGGCGGATGGAAAATTAAGTTGTCAATTATACCAACGAAGTGCGGATGTTTTTTTAGGCGTGCCTTTTAATATAGCTTCCTATGCATTATTAACGATGATGGTTGCGCAAGTATGCGATTTACAATATGGCGATTTTGTGCATAGTTTTGGTGATGTTCATCTGTATAATAATCATGTGGAGCAAGCGCAATTGCAATTGTCCAGAACCACTTTCCCATTACCTACTATGAAAATAAATCCAGCTGTCAAAGATATTTTCAGTTTTGAATTTAGCGATTTTACTTTGGAAGATTACCAATCACATCCTTCTATTAAAGCACCTGTAGCGGTATAAAATTTAGTATTATGAATATTATCTTAGTCGTTGCTGCTTCTGACAATAATGTGATTGGAAAGGATAATCAATTGCTGTGGCACTTGCCTAAGGATATGCGTTTCTTTAAAAATACCACCTGGGGTTTACCCATACTTATGGGAAGAAAAACTTTTGAATCCCTGGGGAATAAGGTGTTGCCTGGACGCTTAAATTTAATTTTATCGAATCAAAAAAATATTAAAACCAATGGGGCTACATTGGTTCATTCTTTGCAGGATGCTGTGAATTTAGCAGCAAAACAGGACTACAAACAGTTAATGATTATTGGGGGCGGTCAAATTTATGAACTTGCTTTGCCGTTAGCACACACCATTATGCTGACTAGGGTGCATACTACCATTGAAGGTGATGCTTTTTTCCCAGCTTTAAATGAGGATTGGGTTAAGACGGAATCCACTTTTTACAATAGTGATGAAAAGCATTCTTATTCATTCGATATTGAATGTTGGCAAAGAAAATAAAATATGTATTCAAACGCCCAACTCGCTTTAAAATTTATTAAATATTATTTAACTGCTTCCAACGGCAAGGGGCACGGTATTCATTCACCATTTGTTTATGATTTTACAAGACAAGTTTTAAATAAAACCAATGCACCTGATAATGCGATTGAAATTGAGGCGCGACGAAATTCTTTGGAGTCGAATACTAGCGTGATTGAAGTGCTAGATCGGGGTGCGGGTTCTAGAATATCTGAATTAAAAAAAAGATCAATTAGCAGTATTGCGAAATCGGCGCTCAAGCAAAAAAAGATAAGCCGGTTATTATATCGGATGGGTGTTTATTTCAATCCCGATAATATTTTAGAAATGGGTACTTGCTTTGGTATTACATCGAGTTATTTAGCCATGTCCCTACCGAATCAGACTTTGGTCACCATGGAAGGAGCGCCTGCAATAGCGCAAGAAGCCCAAAACACTTTTGATTTATTGCATTTGAAAAATATACAAATTGTCGAAGGCGATTTTTCGACATGCCTTCCAGAATATTTACATTCAATCCCGCATATCGGTATGGTGTATATTGATGGAAATCATCGCTATGTGCCTACGATGGAATATTTTAAACTTTTATTAAGTAAAGTGAATGAACAGTCAATTTTAATTTTTGATGATATTTATTGGAGTAGTGAAATGGAAAAAGCTTGGACCGAAATTAAAAAGCAGAAGGAAGTAACTTTAACTATAGATTTATTTTATATAGGCATTGTTTTTTTCAGAAAAGAAAATAAAGAAAAGCAACATTTTACCATTAGATATTAATTTAAATATAAATAATTGTTACCTACACCATTTTTAGATTCACTAGCAGGCTTGCCTGGGTTCGATAAAAACGCTTTTGAGCAAGTTCATGCCCAAGGGGAACAAATCACATCGGTTAGGTTAAATAAGTATAAGCCATTTAATCAAGCAGCTCATCCTTTTTTAAATACTGCTGCACCTATGTCATGGTGTGATCAGGGGCTTTATTTAAATGAGCGGCCGCTATTTGTGTTAGATCCCGTATGGCATGCGGGTGCTTATTATGTGCAAGAGGCTAGTAGTATGTTTATACAACATTTATTGCATCACTTAAATATGGATACCAAATCCATGGTACTTGATTTGTGTGCTGCACCCGGTGGAAAAAGTACTTTGTTAGCAAACTGGTTTAGTGATGGATTAGTCGTTGCCAATGAAACCATTAAAGGGCGCAATGCGATTTTGGTGGAAAATATTTCCAAATGGGGCGCTGATAATATGATTGTCACGCAGAATGATCCAGGACATTTTAAAGCCTTGCCTGCTTTTTTTGATTTAGTGATGATTGATGCACCTTGCAGTGGCAGTGGTTTATTTCGTAAAGATATTTCTGCCATTTCAGAATGGAGTTTGGATCATGTGCAACATTGTAGTTTAAGACAACAAAGAATCATTGAAGAGTCGTTGGATACTTTAAAAGAAGGCGGCTATTTAATTTATTCCACTTGCTCTTATTCCTTTGAAGAAGATGAAAAAATAATGGATCAAATTGCAAATTTACCAGGAATGGTGAATGTTAAAATTCCATTGCCGGTATCTTGGAATATCATTTCCTGTGAAAGTCCCGAACACCAATGTCAAGGATTAAGATTTTATCCTGACAAAATAAAAGGGGAAGGTTTTTTTATTTCTGTATTTAAAAAAGAAACAACGAGCTATAGCAATACTAATGCTGATTCATTTAAATTTACACCCTTATCAAAGAATGAATTAGTAGTTGCGAAGTCATATTTTGAATTACCCGATACGCATCAATACTTGTCACACCAAAATAGTCTGATTGCAATTCCGATGTTATTTGAAGCATCTATTTTGTCCGTTTTGAGTCATTTATATGTGAAAAAGTTGGGATTGGACTTGGGTGCAGTGAAAGGGAAGGACTTTATTCCATCCCATGCTTTGGCAATGAGTTATTGGTCCAATTTACCTTTTACAACCCTTGAAGTGGATACCCAAACCGCACTCAATTACTTAAGACGCGCGGAGCTACGATTAGATGGAAATGCGGGTTGGCATTTGATCAAGTATCAAGGAATTGCACTTGGATGGGCTAAATTATTATCCAACAGAGTGAATAATTATTATCCAAATGAATGGAGAATATTGAATTACTAGTATTTACATATACTATTTAGTTAACATACTAATTTTTAGCCTTTTCTTTGCACTTGATTTTTGTACCTTTGCGGTATGTTTAAATATGGCCTTTTATTGTTCTTGTTAATAGTAAGCGCTTTTGCGCCGGGGTATAGTATTGCCCCTTTGCAAGCAAAATCAGCCAAAAAACAGGTACCCGAGAAAAAAACGGCCACCGCAAGTAAAAAAACTACTGCAAGCAAAAAAGTTACCCCAAAAAAGGGAGCGCGCACTGTTGCAAAAAAACCATCGACCAGTGTTACAAAGAAAGCAGCAGTTACTATTGCAAAAAAAGGCAGTGGTGTAAAAACGGCAACCGCAAAAAATAAAATCAGTTCAAAAAAATCAATTCGAAAAAGACCTACCCCAAAAAAATGGAGTGTAAAACGAAAATCTCGTTACCGATCCAAGTATATGGCGGTTAAAAAATTGGATACAGTACGTCAAAATACCTTGCAGGTGATTTCTTTAAATAAAGAAAAAGCAAGAATCAACGATAGTATTCATAATGCATTAATAGTTCATCAAGGTGAAGGGGTCATTGCAACAAAAGTAGATGAAGGTTATTTCGCGACATTATTTTCAGATCAAAAAAAATCTGCCTCTTTTCAAACATTAGATGGGACTGCTTCCGTATTTAAAAGCATCAGTGGATGGCAGGATAAAAAGTTTTATATATTAACTAATGAAATACCCATTGGAACAATTGTAAAAATTACCACTGCTGATTTTAAAACCATTTGCGCTAAAGTGATTAACGCGCTTCCGGATGTAAGCAATTCAATTCAATATAGGTTGAGTGATGCTGCTGCTGCAATTTTAGGAATTACCAACAAAACTTTTCAAATTACCGTCACTTATTAATTCTATTTTATGAAATGTAAATTATTTGTATCCCTTGTGTGTATGGGACTTGTTTTAATAAGTTGTGGACAGGCTAACTCAAATGGGGGTCAGTCGATGTCGGCAAGTTCAAATAGCGGCGAAACTGTTACGGCAGCTGCTTTTAAACAAGCCATTGCAATGCCAGGTGTTCAGGTTTTAGATGTGCGCACTGCGAATGAATTTAATGGCGGTCATATTGCACATGCTTTGCAAGCGAATTGGATGGACAAAATTGAATTTGCAGATAGAACACAACATTTAGATAAAAACCAGCCTATATATATTTATTGTCAAGCGGGTGGTCGAAGTGCGTCTGCCCAAACTTTTCTAATTGAAAAAGGGTTTAAGGTAATCAATTTAGAAGGGGGTATGAGCAATTGGAAAATGAATGGATTGCCAGTGGATGGGGCAGGTAATATTCCTCAAATGCGCACCACGGATTTCGAAAAAGTAATTGCAACTAACAAAATTGTATTAGTGGATATTGGCGCAGATTGGTGTCCGCCTTGTCGAAAAATGTTGCCAATTTTAGCGGAATTAAAAAAACAACCCGCTAACCCCTTTTATTTTTTAGCAGTGGATGGCGGTAATGATATTGATGTGATGAAAGCATTACATTCCGAAGGGCTTCCTACTTTTATTATTTTTAAAGATGGCAAAGAAACTTGGAGACATCAAGGTATTGTAACATTGGAGGATTTTAATAACGCGTTGAAATAAATATTTCTGCAACACGATTAGTTAATGCAGGTTTTCCACTATAATTTTATCTTGATTTTAGGATGGTTTTCGATAGCCTCTTAAAAAATCAATAATTGGCATGCGCTTTTTACCTTCCCATTGAATATCCGATAGTCCAATATATCCATCTTTGCATGCAATTTTTGCAAAAGTTTTTCCATCCGTGATAAAACTGCCCGGCGCTTCTGTGGGCGTTCCTTCAATAATATGTGTTAAAAAAAGTTTTACAATCTTCCCATCAATCTTTGTAATAGCTCCAGGAAAAGGCGCTAAACCTCTTATTAGATTATGTATGGATGCGCATGGTTTTTCCCAATCTATTTCACAATCCTTGGTAAAAATTTTCGGTGCATGTTGGAGTCCCTCATTGCCCATTACTTGATTTTGCGGGACTGCTTGAATGCTATTGTTAAATAATCCATGCAATGTTTTTACTAATAATTGCGCGCCCACTTCCATCATGGTGTCATGTATTTCACCTGCGGTGTTATTAGGCGCAATAGGGATACGATCCTGTAATAATATGGCGCCTGTATCAATGGCATGTTGTAATTGAAATGTGGTGACACCCGTTTCTTTTTCACCATTAATAATAGCCCAATTGATGGGTGCTGCGCCACGGTATTGTGGTAATAATGATCCATGCACATTTAAGGTGCCCATCGGGGGAAACGACCAAATTTGCTCCGGCAACATTCTGAATGCAACCACTACTTGTAGCTCCGGTGCCCATTGTTTTAGTGCTTCAAAAAACTCGGGCGATTTTAATTTTTCAGGTTGTAAAATAGGTAAGCCATGGTCTAGGGCAAATTGTTTTACTGCACTTTGTTGTAGCTGCATGCCTCTGCCTGCTGGCTTATCCGGCGCTGTAACCACACCCACCACATTCATTTTTGCTTGCAATAATGCGCTTAAAGAAGCAACCGCGAATGCCGGGGTACCCATAAAAACAATCCTTGGTTTATTGTCCATGCGGCAAAGTTAGTTTATCTGTCATAATTATGTACTTTTGCGCTTTGCACCCTAGGTGCTTTATTAAAAATAAACAATATGCAACAAGTAAAAAATGGGGATACCATTCAAGTGCATTATCACGGTACATTGACTAGTGGTGAAACATTTGATTCCTCAACAGGTAGAGCTCCTTTAGAATTTGAAGTAGGTGCAGGTATGGTGATTCCAGGATTTGACAGCGGCGTGCTAGGAATGACTGTTGGCGAGAAAAAAACAATACAAATCCCATTTACAGAGGCGTATGGTCCAAAGCAACCTGAAATGATTGTTGAATTTCCTAAATCGCAGTTTCCAGCCGATTTAAATCCAACCATTGGAATGGCTTTGACGATGAATAACGGTCAAGGACAACAATTCCAAGTAACCGTAGTTGAAGTGAAAGAGGAAGTAGTAGTTTTAGATGCGAATCATTCTTTGGCAGGACAGGATTTAACCTTTGCTTTAGAATTAGTAAGTATTGATACTCCTTCTAAAATAATTATGCCTTAATTCCTTAAGATATTCTTTTGAAAGGCTTTCTAGTTTTCATCCATCGATGGGAACAGAAAGCCTTTTTTAATTGCTGAATTCAAATTATCTTCAAGCATCATTTTAGAAAAAAATAGTATAAAAAATTAATTATGTCATTTGATCAGTTACCTATTGCGGAACGATTTATGCGTTATGTTCAAATTGATACGCAGAGTGATCCTGATAGTACTAGTTTCCCTTCCACCGACAAGCAACTTAATTTAGCCAAACTATTGGTGGAAGAATTGAAAGCTATGGGTATTCTGCAAGTGGACTTAGATGCTTATGGCTATGTGATGGCAACAATTCCTTCCAATACAGCTGCGCAAAAACCAGTGTTGTGTTTTTGTGCACATATGGATACCGCTCCTGATTGCAGTGGCACCGATGTGAAACCCATTTTACATAAAAATTACAATGGACAGTCATTGGTGTTGCCCGATGATCATTCGCAAGTAATTTCAACGGATGCCTATCCTTATTTGAAAAATTTTATTGGTAAGGATATAATAACTGCCTCTGGGAATACTTTGTTAGGTGCAGATGACAAGGCAGGTGTTGCAATCATTATGTCCTTTGCGGAATACCTAATGCAACATCCCGAAATTTTACATGGGACCATTAAATTATTATTTACACCCGATGAAGAAGTGGGAAGAGGTACTGATTTTTTAGACTTAAAAAAATTAGGTGCCGATTATGCATATACTTTAGATGGGGGTGAATTAGGTTGTTTTGAAATGGAAACTTTTAGTGCTGATTATTTAACGATGGATATTCATGGCGTTATTGCACATCCGGGTGCAGCCAAAGGGGTCATGCAAAATGCCATTAAAATAGCTGGTGAAATTATTGCCACATTACCTAAGCAGGAGTTATGTCCAGAGCATACCCAACAAAGGGAAGGTTTTGTACACCCAAATCATATTTCAGGCGGGGCAGAAAAAGCAAGGTTAGAGTTTTTAATTCGTGATCATGACACACATAAACTAAAAGAACACGTCAATAAATTAAAATTGATTGCTGATCATGTTTTATTGCAAAATCCTGATTTTTCGAAAGCGCATATTACTTATACGATTAAGGAGCAATATAGAAATATGCGGGAGGTCATCGATCTTCATCCCATTTTAGTGGAAAACGCATTAGCTGCTTATAAAAAAGCAGGTGTTTTGCCCATCGTAGAACCCATTCGAGGGGGTACGGATGGCAGTAGGTTAAGTTTTTTAGGACTTCCTGCACCCAATATATTTACAGGCATGCAGGCTATACATAGCAAGCATGAGTGGATAGGTGTATCTGATATGCAAAAGTCGGTGGAAGTGCTTGTTAATTTGGTGGAAATATTTTAACAAATTGATAGTTATTCACATGCACCCATTTTCAAATAAAACCTTTTAACTTTAAAAAATAAATTGAACGCCATGTTATTCTTGTTACAAGTTGCCGAAAATAAAATATCCTTATTCAGCTTATTGCAAAAAGGGGGATACATTATGTATCCATTATATCTTTTATTAGTGATTGCGATATATGTTTTTTTTGAGCGAATGATTGCTATAAAAAAAGCAGGAACCATTGATCCTAAGTTCATGCTTATTATTCGGGATAATATTATTTCAGGAAATTTAGGTGCTGCTAAAACATTGGCAAAAAATACAGATAATCCGGTGGCGAAGATGATTGAAAAAGGGGTCATGCGCATTGGTAAGCCATTAGATGCTATAGAAAAGAGTATGGAAAATGTAGGTAAGCTTGAAATGTATTCCATGGAACGAAATTTAAATATTTTATCATTGGTGGCAGGAATTGCACCAATGTTTGGGTTCTTAGGAACGATTATCGGCATGGTACAATTGTTTTATGGTATTGCATCCACTGGTGAGTATACTTTAAATACCATTGCAGGCGGTATTTATACAAAAATGATCACGTCGGCTACTGGTCTAATTATTGGTTTGATTGCTTATGTAGGTCACAACTATTTAACAACTCAAATTGACAAAACTGCTAATAAAATGGAAACAGCGAGTGCTGATTTTTTAGATATTTTACAAGAGCCTACTCATTCTTAATCTATCTTATATGAATTTAAAATCTAGATTAAGACATTCCCCTGAAGTGCATACAGGCGCACTGAATGATATTTTATTTATTTTATTATTATTCTTTTTGATTGTATCTACTTTAGCAAATCCAAATGTCATTAAAGTATCGAATCCTAAGTCATCCACAGATACCAAGGCCAAACAAACTGTGGTCGTGACCATTGATAAGGATCAAAAATTATTTATTGGCGCTGCGCCCGTAACCATAGATTCATTAGCAAGCCAATTAAAAATATTTTTAGCAAAGGAAACGGACAAACCCTCAGTGGTCATCAATGGGGATAGTGTTGCAAGTTTGGGTACCACCATTAGAGTCATGCAAATTATAAAGCAATTAGGGGCAACGCCTGTAATCGCCGTTGATCCTTCTCGTTAATTATACCCCTTGTTTTGGTTTTAAGCTTGCGCGAATCATTCGATCTTTTCCAAACATGTCCTTTCTTAATTCTGCATGATAGCCCATTTCGTCAAATAAGGATTGGATGGCTTTGCCTTGGTCATAATGCATTTCAAAAAATAATTGACCATTGGGGTTTAGGCATTGCTTGCCTAATCTTGCGATGATTCTATAAAAAATTAAAGGATCCTCATTGGTTACAAATAACGCGAGTGCGGGTTCATAATTTTTTACTTGCACTTGCATATTTACTTTTTCATTAAATGGAATATAGGGTGGGTTGCTCACTATAATATCATAATTGCTTGGCATGGAAGCAGACATTAAAATATCCTGTTGAATCCATTCTACATTTGTATTTAATTGCGATGCATTTAATTTAGCGACCGCTAATGCAGCTTCGCTAATATCTAATCCAGTAATGGTACAATTGGGCAATGCTGTTTTTAATGCAATGGGTATGCAGCCGGAGCCTGTTCCAATATCAATGATTTGTAATGGCTTATTAATAATTTCCGCATATTCAAGGACCCATTCTACTAACTCTTCAGTTTCAGGGCGTGGTATTAATACCTGATCATTAACTATATATTCTTTACCCATAAACCAAGCTTTACCTAAAATATATTGTATGGGTTTTCCTTTGGCTAATTCTTCAGCATATTTCTTCAGCTCATTTAATTGTACCTCATTTAACTGATCGTTTTTATGAATGACTTGTTGTAGTTGGTTGTTTCCAGTAACATGTTCAAATAACATGGACAATAAGCTGTTCAGTTCAATGGCGTCAAATTGATCCGCTAGTTGCGCTTTTAATGCTTGTTTGCTTTCAAGTAAAGTCATACTGCAATGTTACTAATGATTACGCATTATGAACTAGCTTTGCATCAAATAATTATAAATACTATTTATTCCCTGCATGAGTCCCTTTCATTACAATACCATCGAGCAAACGGCCATGGCTGAATTTAAGGATCGTGGCAGCAGATTTATTGCTTATGCTTATCCAGCACAAAGTATTGATCAGTGTAAAAAATTAGTCGCACAATTAAAAAAGGAACACCCCAAAGCGGTACATCATTGCTTTGCTTATCGCCTAGGTGTTGATGGCGTTACCTTTAGGGTTAGTGATGATGGCGAGCCGTCTGGAACAGCTGGGCGTCCTATTTTGGGTCAAATGGATAGCAAGGAATTAACTAATGTACTAGTGGTGGTGGTCCGCTATTTTGGCGGTAGTTTATTAGGCGTGCCTGGTTTGATTCATGCTTATAAAACGGCCACTTCATTGGCATTGCAGTTAACGCCACAAATTCAAAAAGCAGTGGAGTTGAACTATGAAATTAATTTTGATTACCATCAAATGAATGAAGTGATGATGGTTTTAAAACAATACAATTGTTCTGTGGTTTCACAATCAGCGCAATTATTTATTTCTTTAAAAGTGGGTATTCCTAAATTACGATTGGATGAAGTCATGAACAAGTTAAATGATCTCAAAGGGGTAAGTTATTCAACCACTTTAGTAGTTTAATGACTTATTAATATTTATAAAATCCTTCTCCTGTTTTAACGCCTAATTTTCCCTCGGCAACTTTTTGTACCAATAAACCTGCAGGCGCATATTTTGAATTATTCAATCCTGCTTCCATGATCTCTAGAATATTTTTACAAACATCGAGCCCAATGTAATCGGCTAGTTGCAAAGGCCCCATGGGGTGGGCCATACCTAATTTCATAATTTGATCAATAGTGCCAGCGTCGCTGACGCCCTCCGACAAAGCAATAATTGCTTCATTAATCATGGGCATTAAAATTCGATTTGCGATAAAACCAGGAAAATCGTTTACAACGCAAGGAATTTTTCCTAATTGTTCCGTTAAGGATACAATTGTTTTAGTAACTGAAGGGTCCGTTTCCTTGCTATTGATTACTTCCACTAATTTCATCACAGGTACCGGATTCATAAAATGCATTCCTATCACTTGGGTAGGCCTTTGTGTAGCTGCGGCTAGTTCGCTTATAGAAATGCTCGATGTGTTTGTTGCTAATATGCAATTAGGTTTTGCATATGTATCCATCGCTGCGAATATCTTTTTTTTAACAACACTATTTTCAGTGGCGGCTTCAATAATTAAATCAGCATCTCCAATGCCGGTATTCAAATCAGTATAAGTGGTTATATTGGATAGAAGGGTTTCTTTGCTAGTAATGGTAAGGGTTCCCTTGGCAATTTGTCGATCTGCGTTTTTTTCAATGGTGCTGATGGCTTTGTCTAAAGCTGATTGATCGGTGTCTATTAGATGTACTAAAAAATGATGTTGTGCAAATATATGTGCAATACCATTTCCCATGGTTCCTGCGCCAATGACTGCAATCATTTTCATGTATTATTTTTTTCTTGATTTATAATCTCCCCTTTTCCATGAGTTAATAAAACTTTTCCAAGCCGCAGGGTTTAATATATTCATTGGCGGCAATTGACCTGAATAATAATATTTTGATGCCTGTTGGTTGAGCGATGCGCCAACTGCTTCTTTTCCATCAAAAGGTAAACTAGATAAGATGATTCTTTTTTGACTTGCGCTAGTGTTTTTTCTTGCCGTTTCGTATAAGTCGTCGTCGATTTTTGCATTCACAAAATCGCGTTCAAATTGTGCTCTGGTAGGACGCGGTTTTAAAATGGTGGCAGGTAAAAAATTAGTGTCATTGATCATTAATTGAATCACACTATATTGATTGCCTTCTAAATTTTCGGGGATGCTGATAGTCCTATTTTTAAACCCAATACAAGAGAAGGTAATATTTTCTCCTTTATTAACTGCAATCGAAAATACCCCATCGTTATTGGTGATCGTGCCTCGTCCTTTTTTATTTACCACCACACTTGCAAATGGAATGGCTTTTAAACTATCTGCAGTCATCACCACTCCATACAATTGTACGACCGAATCACGGTAAATATCGGGCGCGGTAGTTTGCGCAAAATTGGTGAATGGCGTTAATGCAAAAACGATTACTAGTGTAAATAGGTGACCTTGTCGCATGTGGTGCAAAATTAAGGGGTAATCCTTAAAAAACCACACCATTTTTTATGATCAAAATGGCCTGTTTTTAGTATAAAAATGGATAATCCTCCAATTAAAACTGCAAAATAAGCCTATTGAGACTTAACTTTGCACGTCGCTATTTTTTTAACAAAAACTTTCAAAATGACAGTGGATTTGATACTAAAAGCATTAAGTAATGTGCAGGAGCCTGATTTGGGTAAGGACTTGGTTACTTTGAATATGATTACCGATTTAGTAGTGGATGGGGATCATGTAAGTTTTACCATTGTACTAACTACACCAGCATGTCCAATGAAGGATTTGATGAAAAATGCTTGTGAAAATGCAATTAAATTATTGGTCAATAAGCAGGCAATTGTTACTGTGAACTTTACTTCAAATACAACCAGTAGAAGACAGGATGAGAAATCAGTTTTAGCACAAGTAAAAAATATTATTGCGGTAGTAAGTGGTAAGGGTGGTGTTGGTAAAAGCACGGTATCTGCAAATTTAGCATTGGCATTAGCGGAAGGTGGTGCAAAAGTTGGATTAATGGATGCGGATATTTATGGTCCAAGCGTTCCAATTATGTTTGGAGTTCGTGGACAACGCCCTTTGATGAAAGATGATAACGGGAAAGGTATTATTTTGCCTTTAGAAAAATTTGGTATTCGTTTAATGAGTATTGGTTTGTTAGTGGATGAAAAAGATGCGGTGGTTTGGAGAGGTCCAATGGCAAGTAGTGCAATTCGCCAATTTATTACTGATGTGGATTGGGGAGCGTTGGATTATTTAGTGATTGATATGCCTCCTGGAACAGGAGATATACATTTAACAATTATGCAAACGGTGCCTGTTACTGGGGTAGTGATCGTGACTACACCACAAACAGTGGCACTCGCAGATGCTAAAAAAGCAATCGCTATGTTTGGCCAATCAAATATTAAAGTGCCGATCATTGGGTTGGTTGAAAATATGGCTTATTTTACCCCTGAAGAATTACCGAATAATAAATATTATTTATTTGGAAAAGAAGGTGGTCGCAACTTATCGGAAGAATATGATTTACCATTCCTTGGTCAAATACCATTGGTGCAATCTATAAGAGAAGGCGGAGATGAAGGCGTTCCGGCGATGGTTGGGAAGGATGAAATTTCTAAAAATGCTTTGCGGACCGTAGTTTCACAAGCAGTCCGACAAATTGCCATTCGTAATGCCAATCTTCCTAAAACACAAACGATTAATGTTGAATAATGGCTAATCAAAAAATAATTATTGCGATTGACGGATTTTCCTCCTGTGGTAAAAGCACGTTAGCAAAAGCCATGGCAAAAAATTTGCAATATGTTTTTATAGATACCGGGGCCATGTATCGTGCAGTTGCTTTATTTTTTTTAAGAGCAGGAATTGATTTTGACAACAATTTCGACATTGCAGCTGCGTTAAACAAAATCACACTTCAATTCAAATACAATTCGACCACTTTACAAAGTGATATGTATTTAAATGAGGAGAATGTAGAACAAGAAATTCGGGAAATGCGGGTAAGCCAAAAAGTTAGTGAAGTGGCCGCCATTGCCCTTGTTCGAGATTTTGCTGTTGCACAGCAGCAAGCCATGGGCGTATCAAAAGGAATTGTCATGGATGGACGTGATATTGGAACGGTTGTTTTTCCGAAAGCGGAATTAAAAATATTCGTAACTGCTAGCCCTGAAATTAGAGTGCAAAGAAGATTTTGGGAATTAAGTGCAAAAAATCCAGCAATTACGGTTGAAGAAATTGCAGAAAATTTGCAACACCGTGATTTGATTGATACCACCCGGGAACACAGTCCCTTAAAACAAGCGGATGATGCCTTGGTTTTAGACAATTCAAATATTTCTAGAGAAGAACAACTGACCATTGCATTACAATGGGCGGAAGAACGCATCAGCCAAGCCAATAATTAAAATTAATTTATCTTATTGGATTTAATTAATCCATTTTGCTTCTAATGCTTTTAATGCATCTGAAACATGATAATAGTCGGCTATTTGTCGAATCACCGCTTCCACTACCGTATCGGGGCAGCTAGCACCACTGGTCATTAAGATGGTAGTGGGTTGTTGTGTTGGCAAATAATTAGTAATAATGGTTTGCTCCTTGTTTCTCCAATTCGTGTTTAGTAGGGTGTTGGCATCAATGAGCTTTTCGGGACCATCAATAAAGTAAGTGGGTAATTTATTTTCACAAAGCTCTACCAAATGTGAGCTGTTGCTACTATTTTTTCCGCCCATGACAATTGCGATATCTGCAGGAATTTCTAATAAGCTATTGACTGCAGTTTGATTGTCATTGGTGGCATAACATAAAGTGTCGCGGGTATCTGCAAAGTGAACGTGCAATTCAGATTCCCCGAATTTTGTAACCATGACAGTTTTTAAATAGTCCGAGATGGCTAGGGTATCTGTAGCCAATTGGGTGGTTTGATTTACCACCCCAATTTTTTCTAAGTCAATTGCGGGATTAAAATTTTCAGAATATTTTCCATTGAAATAGGCATAAAAATGGGAAACAGGTAATTCGCCAGAAATTATTTTTCCTAATTCAATGGCGTCTTCCATGTCATTTACAATCAAGGTAGGACTATTCGCAGCCGCATGAGAAAAAGTGGCCCTTGTTTCTTCATGCTTGGGTTTTCCATGAATTATAATCGAATATCCTTTTTTTGAAATTTGAGCACTTCGGTTCCAAACTTTTTCAACAAACGGACAAGTAGTATTATATTGTTGTACTTCAATCCCAATGGCATTTAATTTTTTTTCCATTTCAATGGTCGTTCCAAAGGCAGGGATAATTACTATGTCTTCTTGGGTTAATGATGACAATGGAATTAATGCATTGCCGTTGGTATCTTGTAAAAATTTTACTCCTTTTTGAAGTAAATCTGCATTTACTTGTGGGTTGTGAATCATTTCACTTAATAAAAAAATTCTTTTTCCTTGATTGGATTCAATGGTTCTGTAAGCAATTTCAATCGCATTTTCAACACCATAACAAAACCCAAAGTGGCGTGCTAAATAGATCTTTAAATTACCTAAATCAAGTAAGGTAGGTTGTGTGTCTTTTTTAAGTTTATCATCTTCCTTTCTTTTTTCTTTAATTGCAGAAATCAGAGAGCTGCGATATCCTAATGGGACCTCAAAATGCTTCATTTTATTACTTTTATTCTATAACAAAGACAAAAGTACATTGTTCCCCTCTTTTTACCCTATTTTTTAGCTAAAGCCTATCTAAAAAGTGACATACTCCTTTTCCCCACTTATCTTTGCGCCATGCATTATGTATCAGTAGAAGGATTGACCAAAAGTTATGGAATTACCCCCCTTTTTAAGGGCATTAGTTTTAATATCAATGAAGGTGACCGCATTGCCTTAATTGCTCGAAATGGGGTGGGAAAAAGCACATTATTACGCATTTTATCGGGCAAAGAACATCCTGATGCAGGCACTTGTAAAATACATAAGGATGTTCACTTAGTTATGTTTGAACAGGAGCCACAGTTTATAGAATCTGCTACGGTGACACAAAACTTATTTAATCAGGAACATCCCACTATGAAGGCGATAAGCAATTATGAGATTGCTATGGAAACGGAGGACGAGGATTTAATAACCAATGCGATTATGGAGATGGAGGAAAATAATGCTTGGGATTTTGAATCCAAAGTAAAAACTATTTTAACGCAATTAAATATTCACCATTTAGAGCAACCAGTATCAAAATTAAGTGGGGGGCAGCGAAAGCGCGTTTCATTGGCAAAAACATTAATACAAATTGGTTTTGAGCCTAAACATGTATTATTGTTAATGGATGAGCCTACGAATCATTTGGATTTAAACATGATTGAGTGGTTGGAGAATTATTTGGAGCAGGAAAAAGTAACTTTATTATTGGTTTCGCATGATCGTTATTTTTTAGAGGCAGTGACAGTTGAGATTTGGGAATTAGAGCGTGAGAAATTATATAGCTACAAGGGTGACTATGAAAATTATTTAGAAAAGAAAGCAGCAAGAATTGAATCGGAGTTAGCTAGTATAGATAAAGCGAAAAATACATTCAGAAAGGAATTAGAGTGGATGCGCAAACAGCCCAAGGCAAGAACAACTAAAAGCAAAAGCAGGCAGGATAATTTTTACGACGTAGAAGCAAAGGCCAAACAAAAAATTGATGACACCAATTTACAGCTGGATATGAAAATGACCCGATTGGGGGGGAAGATTATTGAAGCGAAGAAAGTGTACAAATCTTATGGTGAATTAATCGTATTGAAAGGCTTTGATTATACTTTTAGCAAAGGGGAACGAATTGGTATAGTTGGTAAGAATGGGGTTGGTAAATCAACCTTTTTACAAATTTTACAAGGTATTACACAGCCAGATAGTGGTAAAATTAATGTAGGGGATACCATTGTATTTGGACACTTTTCACAGGAGGGCTTGGTATATAAAAAAGATATGCGTGTGATTGAGTACTTAAAAACATTCGCAGAGCAATTCCCACTAGCAAGTGGAGGCTCCTTAAGTGCTGCGCAATTTTTAGAATTATTTTTATTTACACCAGACAAACAATACACTTATTTAAGTGCATTAAGTGGCGGAGAAAAGAAGCGATTACAATTATTGACCATACTTTTTAAGAATCCTAACTTTTTAATTTTAGATGAGCCTACCAACGATTTAGATTTGCCAACACTTGCTGTCCTTGAACAGTTCTTGATTGATTTTGCGGGTTGTGTATTACTCGTGTCGCATGATCGTTATTTTATGGATAAATTAGTGGACCATTTATTTATATTTGAGGGTGATGGCGTGATTAGGGATTATCCTGGAAATTATACACAATACCGTATTCTTGAAAAGTCAAATCAAAGTTTAGCATCCCTAAGTTCAGATATTACTTCTGCCAAAGAATTTGATGCAAAAAAGGGATCTTCCGAAATTGCATCGCCAGCAACAACGGCCATCAATAAAAAAGGGGTAGATAAAATGACTTTTAAGGAAAAGCACGAGTTGGATACGCTAAATAAAACGATGCCTGAATTAGAAAGTAAAAAGCAGGTACTTACTAATCAATTAAATGCCCCCAATCTTGATTACAATGAAATTATCAAGTTAAGTGAGCAATTGGGGGCGTTAAATAATGAATTAGAGGCCGCTGAGTTAAGATGGCTTGAGCTATCTGAAAAGCAACAAGCCTAAGCAATTAATCAAATTTATTTCTATAAAGGCGTATGCCTCAAATTTTCTTGCCTACTTTTTTTGAGGCATAAGAATTCATGTGTCAATATTTTATAATACTACTTTGGTTTAAGAAAGAAGTCGATAAATATTTTATCAGGCATTTCATCATTAAACTAAAAGCTTATGAAACCTATTGAGCGCATTGCCATGTATCTAAAATTTAGAAACATATATCCGTATTCGTTTGAAAAGAAAATTAAATTATCCAATGGTTATTTTTCAAAACAACTTAGGCATCTAGGTTCTGTAGGTTCGGATATATTAATTAAAGTACATGAGCATTATCCCGACTTGAATATTTTATGGGTATTGATTGGCGAGGGCCAAATGATTTGTGACGACTGGGTGGGAGACCAAGGGCAAGCAGGTCAGTTTAGCTCCAACTATTTGATGGAGAATGGGAAGCTAAAAATATTAGAAGAAGATCTTGAAAAAATGCAATTCGTATTAAAAGACAAAGAAAAAATTATTTCCCTTTATGAGTTTATGTTAAATAATAATACACTTTCTACAACCATTGCGGATACGGCTACAAATAATGGTTAAATAATAAAGCCTTCCTCGTATAAACTTGAGGGAGGCTTTATCATAGTATTCAGCGAATTAAAATTATCCGATTGCTTTCTTATTATGCATAGGATGCAACGGGTTCGCAAGTGCAAACTAAATTTCTGTCCCCATGGGTATTGTTGACCCTTGCTACGGTTGGCCAAAACTTATTATGTTGCACATAATATAATGGGAAGGCTGCCTGCTGACGGGTATATTTATGATTCCATTCATCAGCACAAATTACTTTTTGTGTATGCGGTGCATTTTTTAATGGATTATCTGATTTATCTAGTTCGCCATTTTCAATCGCTTTAATTTCTTCATGAATGGCAATAAGTGCATCACAGAAACGATCCAATTCTGCTTTGTCTTCACTTTCTGTAGGTTCAATCATAATGGTGCCCGCTACTGGGAAACTCATTGTTGGTGCATGAAATCCATAATCAATTAAACGTTTTGCCACATCTTCCGCTTCAATACCAGCGCTTGCTTTAAACGGACGTAAGTCAATAATGAATTCATGGGCACAAGTACCATTTTTGCCGGCATATAAGATGGTATAATTTTTTTCCAATCTTGCCTTCATATAATTCGCATTTAAAATGGCATAGGCAGTGGATAATGCTAATCCTTCGGCACCTAACATTTTAATATATGCGTAACTAATTAATAAAATACTTGCTGAACCTAATGGTGCTGCGCTCACTGCGTTCGCGCCATTACCATATTGTGCGTGTCCTGGTAAAAACGGTGCTAATTTATCGTTCACGCAAATAGGGCCCATGCCTGGTCCACCACCACCATGTGGAATAGCGAATGTTTTGTGTAAGTTTAAATGACAAACATCTGCACCAATATTTCCTGGACTTGTCAATCCAACTTGTGCATTCATGTTTGCACCATCCATATATACCAATCCACCTAGTTCATGTATTAAATTACAAATGTCAATAATGGTTTCTTCAAATACACCATGCGTTGATGGATAAGTCACCATTAAAGCGCCTAATGCATCTTTATGTAATAGGGCTTTCTCCTTTAAATCATTCATGTCAATATCTCCAGCGGCATCACAATTAACCACCACTACTTTAAATCCGGCCATTACCGCACTAGCAGGGTTGGTGCCATGTGCACTGATTGGAATTAATACAATATTGCGATGTGCTTGTTGGTGATGTTGGTGATAGCTGCGAATAGTTAATAAACCAGCATATTCTCCTTGTGCACCACTATTGGGTTGTAAACTACATGCAGTGAAGCCTGTAGTTTGGCACAAGTAGGCGCTTAATTCATTCGCCATCTCTTGGTAACCGATTGTTTGATGACTAGGTGCAAATGGGTGCATGGTACTGAATGCTGGCCAGCTTACTGGAATCATTTCAGTAGCCGCATTTAATTTCATCGTACAACTACCCAAACTAATCATGCTTGTATTTAATGACAGATCTTTATTTTCTAATTGTTTAATATAACGCATCATCTGCGTTTCACTATGGTGAATATTAAACACTGGATGTTGTAAATAACTTGAACTGCGTACTAATTGCGATGGTACTTTTTCATTTTTTACCCCTGTATTGGTCGCAGTTGATTTTTTTCCAGTTAATTTTTCAAACAAGGCAACTACTTCTTGTACATGCGCATTGGAAATTGTTTCGTCAATAGTAATGCTAACAGTGCCGTCATTAAAATAATTGAAGTTGATATTTTTTTCGTTCGCTATTTTTTTCAATGCACTACTATCAAATCCATGAAGATGCAAAGTGTCAAAATAGAATTCATTGGCTTGTAGTATACCTAAAGAAGCTAGTTGTTGCTCCAGGTTTTGTGCTAAAGCGTGCACTTTTTTTGCAATTTTTTTCAAGCCTTGCGGGCCATGATAAACTGCATACATCACGGCCATGTTGGCAAGTAATGCCTGGGCGGTACAAATATTTGAAGTTGCTTTTTCTCTTTTAATATGTTGCTCGCGCGTTTGTAATGCCATGCGAAGTGCCCTGTTGCCTTGTGCATCCACGCTTACCCCAATTAATCTACCAGGCATGCCGCGTTTGAATTCATCTTTTGTAGCAAAATAAGCTGCATGTGGTCCACCAAATCCCATCGGAACACCAAAGCGTTGTGTATTACCTACGGCAACATCTGCATTTAATTCACCTGGGCTTTTCAATAAGGTTAATGCTAAAATATCAGCCACTAAAATCACCAAACCGCCTGCTTCATGCACACGATCAATAAATTCTTGGTAATCGGCAATAGTACCTTTGCTATTGGGGTATTGCAATATGGCACCAAAAAATTGATTGTTAATTTCTGCATTCTTATAATTGCCTTCCACTATTTCTATGCCAATTGGATTTGCTCTTGTTGCTAAAACATCTTTTGTTTGTGTAAAAATTGATGCGTCAACGAATAATTTTGGTTGGGTTGCTACTTCCGCTTTATTTACATGATTAAAAATCATGGCCATTGCTTCTGCTGCGGCTGTTGCTTCATCTAACAAAGAAGCATTTGAAATAGACATGCCCGTTAAGTCGGTGATCATGGTTTGAAAGTTCAATAAACTTTCTAATCGACCTTGGGCAATTTCAGCTTGGTAGGGTGTGTATTGGGTGTACCAACCTGGGTTTTCAAAAATATTTCTAAGAATCACGCTTGGTGTTATCGTGCCATAATAACCTTGTCCAATAAAATTGGTGGCAACAATATTTTTTTCACCTATTTTTTTTAAAGATCGCAACATTTCAAACTCCGTCAGTCCCGCTGGGATTTCCATTGCTTTTTTTGAACGAATATTATCAGGCACTGTTTTGCTAATTAATTCATCCACTGATTTTAAACCTATAAGGGATAGCATTTTTTGCGTATCATCATGATTTGGGCCAATGTGTCTTTGGATAAATTCTGCGTTGTTGGAGTTCAATACAAACATAAATAGGGTAGTTTAAAAAATTGCCTCAAAGATACGACATAAACTGCGGTCTGGGATGGGTGGATTCAATTGATGGGGAAAGCTTGTGGATGAATGAGAATTGTTTTACTTTTACCCTATCATATGGACAAATTTACTGAACAATTATTTGAGGCGCCGGCGCCAGAGTTGCTTAAAAAAATTGAGTATTTTTTAAAAAAGGAAGACAAACGCAAAATAATGAAGCAATTGCCTGATTTGCATGAGGCGGCTTTTGAAAAAGTGGATTGCTTGGACTGTGCAAGATGCTGCAAAAATTATTCCCCTCGATTCAAGATGCCGGATATTAAAAGAATCAGTAAATATTTAAGATTGAAGGAAACGGAATTTATTGATACTTATTTAGAGATGGACAGTGAAGGGGATTATGTATTGCAACAAAAGCCCTGCGTATTTTTGGGAAAGGACAATACATGTAGTATTTATGAACATCGCCCCTCCGATTGTCAACGATTCCCATATACAGATGAGGATGTATTTTTTAAGCGTATACCAGTGACCATGAAGAATGCCGAATTTTGCCCTGCTGTTCACTCGGTCATGAAGGACTTGTTAAGTAAATAAGTAAAAAAATAAATCAAGTAATTGAATTGCTGCTGAGCATTGCAGTATTCAAATAGCCATCGCCTAGTATAAATTAAATATTTTTTAGTATTCCATTTTCTTTAAAGCAGGCGCTTTAAACCAGGTTACACCAACCACTAATAAAGTCATCGCGCCTCCAAATATAACGGAAGGAATCACACCCATTGCTTTTGCTGCAACACCGCTTTCAAATTGCCCTAATTCATTGCTGCTATTAATAAACATGGAATTCACGCTCATAACCCTACCACGCATATGATCGGGTGTTTTAAGTTGCACAATAGTGCCTCTAACAATCATGCTGAATCCATCTAAAATGCCACTTAGTAATAACATGATAAAGGATAGCCAAAATATTTTTGACAAAGCAAAAACAATAATACACACCCCGAAGCCTGCGACTGCTAGTAATAATTTTTTTCCTTGACCGCGATTTGCAGGGAATATTGTGATGATCAAAATGATGATAATAGCGCCTATATCTGAAGCTGCATTGAGCCAACCAAAGCCAATGGGGCCTACTTTTAAAATATCTTTGGCAAAAACAGGGATCATCGCTACAGCACCGCCAAATAAAACAGCAAATAGATCAAGTGATAAAGCCCCAAATAATTCTTTTGAATTAAATACAAAACGGAGGCCTTCCTTCACGCTCTCTAACGTTTTTTGATCCGCTACATCCGCGTGTGGCGGCTTTGATTTAATCAAGGCAATAAAGCCATATCCAATACCCACTAAGCTTACAACTACGATTAAAGAACCAGTGTGACCAAATCCTGCAATGATAAATCCTACAATGGCATGTCCTAATACGGAAGCACACAACCAAATACCTTGGCTCCAAGTTGTGGCATTTTGTAATAAGTTTTTAGGCACCACCGCACCAATAATGGTCCCAAAACTAGGGCCTGTAAAAGAGCGAATAATACCCGTACAAAAAACAATGAAATAAATACCAATCGCAATATGTAAGGAAGTCAATTTAAATGCCCCAATGTCCATGGATAAAAAAAGTAAAATAAGTGCACAGCACCAATATAAAATGACCCCCCTTAATAAAAGTTTTCTTTTTTCACTTTTGTCAATGACATGACCAGCATATAAAGCGAGTGATACGGCTGGGATTACTTCGGCTAATCCGATGAGTCCAATAGCAAAAGGAGCATTGGTTAATTCGTAAATCCACCAGCCGACTAGTGTGCCCATCATTCTTAATCCCATGATAAATAAAAAACGTCCAATCATTAAGTTTCGAAACTCGCTAATACGCAAAGCACCCAAAGGGTCATTCAATTGTTTAACTGGGCTTTGCATGTTTTCCATTAGGGTAGGTTAATAAAATGTTGCCCTTCTTGCAAATCCTTTTCAAGTGCATCCGTGATGAGTTTGAAATGAGCTTCATTATATAAAAAATCAGCATTGCTTGCATCCACAAATATCGTTTTTATATTATGTTGTTTTATATAGCTGGTATAGGTTTCTTGTAATTTAAAAAGGTATTCATCCGGAATAGATTGTTCAAATTTGCGATTTCTTTTTTTAATATTGGATTGCAACTTATTTACAGGGGCATGTAAGTAAATTAATACATCTGGCTGCGTAAGTTGTTGGCTGAAAACATCATACATTTTTTGATACAATCTGTATTCCTCCTCTGGCAAATTTACTTTTGCAAATAACAAACATTTTGTAAATAAATAATCTGAAATCGTCACTGATTGAAACAAATCAGCGGTTTTAATTAGGTCCTGTTGTTGTTTGAAACGTTCTGCTAAAAAAAACAATTCAAATGGGAAAGCGTATTGTTTTGGATTTTCGTAAAATTTAGTCAAAAATGGATTTTCCGCAAATTCTTCCAACATTAATTTTGCGTTATAATGTTGTGATAACAATTGTGATAATG
>SYEV01000043.1 GCA_005800655.1 Bacteroidota bacterium | reverse complement strand
GACTCGTAAATACCGCATCTGTTGATGATTGCCATTTTGTAATACTTCCCGTTTGTCCACTTAATGTCAATGTTGTACTATTGGTCCCAGTACATACTGTAGCACTTCCTCCAATTGTACCTCCAACACTTAATGCATCAATTAAAATTTGATAAACCTCTGTAGAAAAACCATAACTTGAACCAAAATCATCAATATATTCTATTTTATAAAATCCTGAATTAAATGCCGGGAAATTATTACCAATTGCTGAAGGAGTTGAATTTTTTGTAAAATTTACCCCATCTCCAATTGGTGAAGACCAAACATACACATATGTTACTAGAGAATTTGAATGTGAAGCATTAAATATAACTTTATTACAAGTTCTAGTAGGAGCCTCACTACCAGTATTAATTATAAAACTCTGCCCCCACCCTTGAAAAGATAGCATCACTCCCAACAAAATATATAGAATCCTCTTTTTCAAAATATGGTAAAAACGTTTAATGTAAATAAGGCATAGGTACCCAAAAACAAAACGAAAAAAGCCCCTAGAGATTGCTCTAGAGGCTTGAATATCCTGTAAAAGTTCTGTTATAATTTAGTTTACCCCCGTAACCACTGCTTCCATGTGTACTTTTTGGACTAATCCTTGTAAAACCTTGCCTGGACCATACTCCGTAAAATGGGTGGCGCCGTCGGCGACCATGGCCTGAACCGTTTGCGTCCAGCGCACGGCGCCCGTTATTTGGGCTATTAAATTTTGCTTTATTTGGGCTGGATCGGATACTGCAGTAGCCGTTACATTTTGGTAAACTGGACAAATTGGTTGGTTAAAATGGGTGGCTTCAATAGCTGCTGCTAATTCAATTTTTGCAGGATCCATTAATGGACTATGAAATGCACCGCCTACTGGTAAAACCAAGGCACGCTTTGCACCTGCAGCTTTCATTTGTTCACATGCCATTTCAATCCCTTTTATACTACCCGATATTACTAGTTGTCCAGGGCAATTATAATTAGCAGGGACCACTATTTCTCTAGTTTCATGTTGAACTTGCGCACAAACTTCTTCTACTTTTTCATCGGCCAATGCTAATACTGCAGCCATGGTGGATGGTTGTATTTCACAAGCGGCTTGCATTGCTTTTGCTCGGATACTTACTAATCGCAATGCATCTTCAAAACTCAATGCTTTATTTGCAACAAGTGCACTAAACTCTCCCAATGAATGACCTGCAACCATATCAGGGGCAACACTTGTTTCCGAAGGCGCAGTCAAATAGGCAATGACTGAATGTATAAAAATAGCGGGCTGTGTTACATTGGTTTGTTTTAACTGCTCATCGGTTCCTTCAAACATAATATCGCTAATTCTAAAACCTAAAATTTCATTTGCCTTTTCAAAGATTTCTTTTGCAGTGGCATTAGATTCATATAAGTTTTTTCCCATTCCTGAAAATTGACTTCCTTGTCCTGGGAATACAAATGCGTTTTTTGACATATTGTTCGTTTTTACAAAAATATATGAATTCAGTTATATGTGAAAGAATAGTTGCGCGCAAGTATTGGATACAAAAATGGCGGAGCTGTTGCTCCGCCATTCACTTACGATTTAAACTACTAACCCAAACTTAACTAATCATTCATTTCAATATACTTTAGAAATTCTAACTTTGTTTTTTCATCTTGATACTTTCCTCCAAAAAACGAAGTGATGGTATTTGAACTGTCATCCTTTACACCACGACTTGATACACACAAATGCTTTGCATCCATCATCACTGCAACATCCTGTGTTTGCAAAACTGTTTGTAATGCTTTACCAATTTGCATGGTTAAACGCTCTTGTACTTGTGGGCGTTTTGAAAAATATTCCACCAATCTATTCAACTTACTTAATCCAATTACTTTACCACTGCTGATGTAAGCCACATGCGCTTTACCAAAGAAGGGAACAAAGTGATGCTCACAATTGGTATAAAAATTAATATTTTTTTCAACCAACATTTCATTGTACTGAAATTTATTTTCAAACAAGGTCATGCTTGGCATGTTTGCTGGATTTAATCCTTGGAATAATTCCTTTACATACATTTTAGCGACACGAAGTGGGGTACCTCTTAAGCTATCATCACGCAAGTCCATTCCTAAAATTTCCATGATGGCTCTAAAATGCGGCTCAATTGCTGCTATTTTTTCATCATCTTTTTTATCAAAGGCATCAGAACGTAATGGTGTATCCACTGAACTTGCTTTATGCTCATCACCCATTTCTTCAATGATTAAATGGCTAAGTTCAATTTTCTCTTCCTTAAGCGGGGTAGTCAACAAAGTTTCTTTCTGTTTCATACAGACGTATTTTTAAATCAAGTGTTTCAGATATTTTTGGTCTTAGTAAATTATAAATCACAATAGCTATATTTTCAGCACTGGGATTTAAATTTTTAAACGCATCCGTATCTAAGTTTAAATTTTTATGATCGAACCTTGAAATCACTTCTTCTGCAACTAGTATACTCAGGTCCTTGGTATTGATTACAAATCCAGTTATTGGATCTGGCACCCCATTTACTTGCACCACTAGTTCATAGTTGTGACCATGATAATTTGGATTACTGCAGGCACCAAAAACACGTTTGTTTTCAGCATCACTCCAATCCGCACAAAATAATCGGTGCGCAGCATTAAAATGCTCTTTCCTAAATACCGCTACTTTTTGTTCCATGGTTCCAAATTAAGACGTCAAAGTTACAATATTAATAACGCTATTGCATCCATTTTGTTTAGCCAAATTGGTAAATAAATTAAACGATATGGGCTTATTCCCCAATTTCGACAAAAAAACTTGATTTTGGCAGCTAAAAGCTTTGGGCTTATTCCCCAAAGTACTCCACATAGATACGTGGGGTTTCATATAATTTGATGCAATGCAATTGTACCACTGGTGGAATATGGGGTGCTAACTGTTTCCAAATGGCCACGGCTAAATTTTCAGTGCTACACATTTGGCCTTGCATAAAAGGAACATCTAAATTTAAATTCATGTGATCTAATTCATCAATCACCTGCTTCTTAATGATAACGCTTAGCTTTTTTACATCAAACAAAAAGCCGGTTTCAACGTCTGGAACCCCTTTAATAGTTACAAAGAGTTCATAATTATGCCCATGCCAATTTTCATTAGCACATACGCCAAACACTTCCTCATTCTTTTCCTTACTCCAATTGGGGTTAGCTAATTTGTGTGCTGCATTAAAATGTTCCACTCGGGTTAAATAAACCATCTGCGCTATAATTTTTGCAAAGATATAAATTTGATTGTCAAGATAGTCATTTTTCACAGGCCTTTCCCGACCTTTGTTATATGAGAGTAATCATTACCGCAGCCACCAATGGCGAATGGATGCCCAGTTTCCAAAAAATTAACCCCGCTTATGCAGGTACTAATAAGCGATTTTCAGTGGGTTTTCATGAATCTGGCATTGGTTTATTGGCGAGTAGCGTTTCCTTAATGAAGATGTTTGTGCAAGAAACCCCCTCTTTAATTATTCAAGTGGGTATAGCAGGATGCTTTGATAAAAAACTGCCATTAGGTAAGGTTTTTGCGGTGAAAGATGATTTTGCAGGAGATATTGGTGTCATGGAAAATAAGGTTTGGAAAGATTTGTTTGATTTAAAATTGGACAAACCCAATGACGCTCCTTATGAAAAAAAATCATTGCCGAACCCTTGGTTAAGCCAATACAATTTATTGAAACTACCTACTAAAAAAGGAGTTACCGTAAATACCATTAGCACCGATAAAAATAAAAT
>SYEV01000042.1 GCA_005800655.1 Bacteroidota bacterium | reverse complement strand
TATTAGCAATTGCACATCAATGTAAAATACCAGTAAAATATATTGGTGTAGGAGAACAAATTCACGACTTGGTTTTATTTGATAAAAATGAATTTGTAGATTCTTTATTTACCTTAAATAAGGAATAGCGTGTAAGTGTGAATAGCAAAAGATGTTGCAGTCTTATTTAATTGTATAGCGGATTCCAATACCTCCCCAACCTAAATCAAAATAACTAGCACCTACAAAATTAAATGCGGGTTGTATATCTAAGCTTATGTTTATGGGTGCATTTTTTAATTTATAGTCCAGTCCTAACATACCATCTGCACCAACAGCAACTCCTGCACTTTTTGCAGGATTATTGAGTTTATATTTTTCACTCCACAAATTAAAATGACCACCATAACCAATATACCAAGTAAGGTTTTCGGCATTGGCAAATGGGAAATATTTTTCATTTAATATGGTCAATTGAAAACCATCAATTGAAATAAAACCAATCCCTTCAACCGCTTTATTTCGGGTATAAAAGCTTCTGTAACTGATCGCGCCAGGATTCAATTTAAAACCGATCGCTTTTTTATAGGGACTTGTATATTCTTCAGTACTAGCTTGGCTATTTGCCGAGTAGGTAATCAACAAAAAGCAAGCGGCTGAAACAATTCGGGTTAATTTCATATCTATCCTTTAGGGGTATACAAATTTAAGGGTAAATATTTTTCAAATTTGTTTAATAATTGCTAAAATCGGCAAAAACAAGGATGAATGGAGCTATGAAATCTTGTGAATAATGTTTAGGTTTGTAGCATGTATAGTTTTCAAGAGTTATCAGAAAAATTTAATAAGGAATTTGACCATCCTCATTTTCCTGAAAGCCCTAATACTTTGTATGCGCCCGGTGAATATTTTTTAAATATTGGGGGCAAACGTATTAGACCTGTGATGTGTTTACTAGGTAATGAACTGTTTAGTGATATACATCCAGACGCCTATCAATTAGCTAACGCGGTTGAATTGTTTCACAATTTTACATTGGTTCATGATGATATGATGGATGCCGCAAGTTTGCGAAGAGGTAAAACTACGGTACATATTATATATGGCGATAATACAGCGTTGCTTGTGGGTGATGTGATGATGATTCGTGCTTATGAGTATATCCAAAAAGTGCATTCAACCCATTTATCTAAAATATTACAAATTTTCAATACCACTGCCAAGGAGGTTTGTGAAGGACAGCACTTGGATATGGATTTTGAAAAAATGGAAAAAGTGAGTTTGGATGCCTACATAGAAATGATCACTTTAAAAACTTCAGTATTATTAGCGGCAAGTTTGGAAATGGGGGCAATTATTGGAGGGGCGAGTGAAAATAATTGTAAACAATTATATGAATTTGGAAAAAAAATTGGGATCGCATTTCAAATACAGGATGATTATTTAGATGCATTTGGTGATGCAGCACTTTTTGGAAAAGAACCAGGTGGTGATATAAAGCAAAATAAAAAAACCTTCTTATTGATACATGCATTAGAAGTAGCTAATGAAAAACAAAAAGCAGATTTGCATGAATTGATGAAATCAGATGCGACGGATAAGGTGGAAAAAGTTTTAGCCATATTTAAAGCGTGTAAAGTTGATGCGTGGGCTGAAGAATTAAAAGCCAAGTATATGAATGAAGCATTTACACATTTGGAAAATATTGCCGTAGTAGAAAAGCGCAAGCAACCCATTATTGACTTAGCGCATTATTTAATGAATCGAACAAAATAAATTAATTTCCTTATGTCTATTTTCAGAAAAAAGTCAATCGATAAAATTGTACAAGATGCTGCTGCTGGCTTAAGTGATGGACATAGTTCAAGCGGTTTAAAAAAAGTATTAGGCGTTCGTGATTTAACGTTTATGGGTATCGCTGCTGTGGTGGGTGCAGGGATTTTTTCAACTATTGGTACTGCTGCTTTTCATGGTGGTCCAGGAATTTCTCTATTATTTGTCATTACTGCTATTACTTGTGGCTTTAGCGCGTTGTGTTATGCCGAATTTGCAAGCAGGGTTCCTATTGCAGGTAGTGCCTATACTTATGCCTACGTTACATTTGGAGAATTAATTGCGTGGATTATTGGATGGGCATTGATTTTGGAATATGCCATTGGTAATATCGTGGTGGCTATAAGTTGGAGTGGGTATTTTGTAAATTTATTAGAAGGATTTCATATCCATTTGCCAGGTTGGTTGTCAACCAACTTTGAAACAGCCCAACAAGGGTATGAGGAAGCAGTGCAACATTTGGCTGCTGGTGGTACTCGGGAAACCTTTAGTAAGCTAGCTCGGATTGGATTTGATGCCATCACCAATGCACCGATGATTGGCAGCTGGAAAGTGATCTTAAATATCCCAGCTTTTGTAATTGTTGTTTTAATTACCATTTTAGTATATCGTGGTATCACAGAAAGTAAAAAAACAACGAATGCAATGGTGATATTTAAAATCATCATTATCATTTTTGTTATTGTTTTAGGTTCGTTTTATGTGGATACTTCCAATTGGACGCCGTTTATGCCCAATGGATTTACTGGGGTATTAGCAGGGGTCTCTGCTGTGTTTTATGCCTATATCGGTTTTGATGCCATTTCAACGACTGCGGAAGAATGTAAGGATCCACAAAGAGATTTAACTAAGGGGATGATTTATTCTTTACTTATTTGTACGGTGCTATATATTTTAATTGCACTTGTGCTTACCGGTATGGTGAACTATTCATTATTAAAAGTAGATGACCCATTGGCATTTGTTTTTGAAAAAATTGGAATGCATAAAATTGGTTACATCATTTCAATCAGTGCGGTAGTAGCAACCACGAGTGTTTTGCTCGTATTTCAATTGGGACAACCAAGAATATGGATGAGTATGAGTAGAGATGGGTTATTGCCTAAAAAATTCTCAAAAGTACATTCGAAGTTTGGTACACCTTCCTTTGCTACAATTGTCACTGGGGTATTTGTAGGTGTGCCCTCCTTATTTATGAGTATTGGTCGTATGACCGATCTAACCAGTATTGGTACTTTGTTTGCCTTTGTATTGGTTTGTTTTGGGGTATTAGTATTACCTAGAATATCGCCTGATGTTAAAAAGAAATCTTTTCAATTGCCTTA
>SYEV01000041.1 GCA_005800655.1 Bacteroidota bacterium | reverse complement strand
GATAATACTACCAGCAATATTGTCTGTAATGCAACATGAGCTGGGCTTAGCTTTAGTCTACAGCGCATTTATTTTTGCTATGTACCGAGAAGGACTTCCGCCTGTGATTTTGGTTGCTTTGTTATCCTTTGCTATACTTGTTATTGCCACCCTATTATTAGACCCGACCGTTTTATCCATTATTATTTCAGTAATAGCAGGGTTAATTATTTTAAACCTAATTAAAAAATTCAAAAGAAATAAAAATTCAATCCTATTCATTTTATCCATTTGGGCGATTTGTTTTGGAACGATTAAATATGTCGTTCCTTATATTTTCAATAACGTATTAGAGTGTTATCAAAGTACACGTATATACAGCATGATGGGTAAGGAATATGATTGTGGCCAAAATGTAAAATCAGCTAACAAAACAGCTATTAATAAAAAAACTGTGCGAAAGCCAGATGATTATAATGTAAAGCAAAGTAAAATTGCCATTGGATCTGGTGGATTTTGGGGAAGAGGTTTTTTGAAAGGTACCCAAACCAGAGGCAAATATGTTCCCGAGCAACATACTGACTTTATATTTACCTCCTTAGGCGAAGCTTTTGGATTTGTGGGTACGTTTACATTTCTAGGTTTGTACTTGTTTTTTCTGTTTAGGTTGATTCGAATCGCAGAAAGGCAAAGAAGTACTTTTTCAAGAGTATATGCTTATAGTGTCGTAGGCATTTTCTTTTTCCATATTGCTGTTAATATTAGTATGTGCATTGGATTATTCCCTGTGGTAGGTATTCCTTTACCTTTAATCAGTTATGGCGGATCCTCCTTGCTCACCTTTACAGTACTAGTTTTTATATTATTAAGATTAGACGCTGACAGGCAAATGGTACTGCGTTAATCCTTATTTTTATCCCATGCGTATTTATCCTTTATCTGAGGGCAGTTTTTCAATTGATAGTACAAAAGTGTTTATGCCTTTTGAGGGGGATATTCAAAATCGACCACCAGGTAGTATATTGGTGCAAGTACAACCCTTTATTGTCGTAACCGAAAACGACATTATTTTATTAGATACGGGTCTCGGCTATTTTAATAACCAAGGAATTCTTCAAATACATGCTAATTTAATGGCCATTGGAATTGATCCTTCCAGTGTGACCAAAGTTTTCCTGAGTCATTTACACAAAGACCATTCAGGTGGTATTAGTTACCTGCACCCCCAACATCAGGAACGTTTTATTAGCTTCCCCTATGCAACCTATTATATACAAAAAAGTGAATATGATTTAGCAATACAATCCAAAACTGCTTCTTATATATCGGATCAGATACAAATATTAGAGGAATTTAGCAAGGTACAATGGCTCACACAGGAGGAAGGCGTGATTGAAAATTTGATTCATTACAAAATTACAGGTGGACATAGTTTATATCATCAAGTGTGTTGGATTAAAGAACAGGAAGACATCTTATTTTTTGGTGCTGATGTTGCACCGCAACTGCAACAAATGAAATCAAGGTTTGTTGCAAAGTATGACCTGGATGGTAAATTAGCCATGGAATGGCGACAACAATGGTGGGAAAAGGGACAAAAAGAAAATTGGACCTTTGCTTTTTATCATGATATCAAAATTCCTACCTACAAAGCATTATAACTGATTAAAACGAACATTCATTAGGAATCAATACAGACAAGGGTTTCAGAGAATCTAACTTTATTTGTACTACCTTTATGGTACAATAATATGCCAACAAGCGCTCATAATTACGCAATTCAATTCAGAAAAAATGTTTCTGACAAATACATTATTTATAATAGTTTATTTGCAGCACTCCCCTACTCGGGCGTAGCTAACGTAGGTGCATTATTACCCATTTTATTGCAAACCTGTGAAGAAGGATTTAGTAAAGACAAATCACCGATCGAAATTGTGGACTATTTTTTCAGACAACATACCTACGTTGCATCTGAAAAAGAAAAATTAGATCACCTTTTTAAGTATGTGCAATACATGGAAAGACAGGTGGTCTTATTTGATGCCATTGAAGATGCCGCATTTAGTAGTGTCAATGAAGTAGATGGAATCGGAAGTTTAAAAGCACTCATTAGAGATGCTGAATTTTTAGATAACACGGATGCCCTAAGAAAGAAGTTAGAAAAATTCAAAGTCCGTCTTGTGTTAACAGCGCATCCCACTCAATTTTATCCGGCAAATGTATTAGGCATCATTCACGATATGGGGGAAGCCATTGGTAAAAACGACTTTAACACCATTAATCAATATATCCAGCAATTAGGCCTTACCCCTTTCTTTAATAAAAAGCAACCTACGCCTACCGATGAAGCGTTGACTTTAATGTGGTACTTGGAAAATATTTTTTATCATTCAGTCGGTAATATTTATAGTACCTATTGTTCGAGATGTTTTTGATAATAAATTTGAAGGCGAAAATCCATTCATTGAATTAGGCTTTTGGCCTGGCGGTGATCGGGATGGCAATCCATTTGTAAATAGGGAAACCACTTTGAATGTGGCCAAGGCTTTACGAAGTAGTATAATTGTATGTTATTATAGAGATGTAAGAAAGCTAAAACGAAAATTAACTTTTTCTGGCGTAGATGTATTAGTCAATGAATTGGAAGGAAAATTATATGAAAATGTTTTCAGACCCGACGAAGCAATGCCAATCACCACCAATGAAATTATTGATTGTCTAAACAAAATTAAAAACATCATCATCGAAGGCAATTATTCTTTATACTTATCAAGACTAGAAGGCTTGATGCATAAAGTAAAATTATTTGGCACCCATTTTGCTTCACTTGATATTAGACAGGATAGCAGAGTGCATCATGCTGTTTTAATGGATGTGCATCAAACCCTATTACAACAGGATGGAAAAGGTATTTTACCAAGTGATTACAATACGTTAGATAGCAAGGCCCAAATGAATGTTTTAGCGAACATAGTAGGACACATAAACCCTGCTGATTTTAAAGAAACGATCACTAAGGATACCCTTGAAAGTATTTATGCCATTACTACTATTCAAAAAATGAACGGTATTTCCGGATGTCACCGTTATATTATTAGCAATTGTCAATCGGCAATGAATGTGATGGAATTATATGCATTATGCAGGCTGTGTGGATGGGATCCCCATTTATCCAATTTAGATATTGTTCCCTTATTTGAAACGATTGAGGATTTAACCAACGCAGAGGAAATCATGTCTATTTTATATAACAACCCATTATACAAAATACATTTACAAAATAGACAGGCGCAACAACCCATCATGTTGGGATTTAGTGATGGTACCAAAGATGGTGGTTATTTACAAGCCAATTGGAGTATTTATCAAGCAAAAGAAACACTGACTAAAATTTCAAGAGTAAATAACATTGTGGTTAAGTTTTTTGATGGTCGGGGCGGACCACCTTCAAGAGGCGGCGGGAAAACGCATCAATTTTATGCTTCCATGGGCAATCAAATTGAAAATGAAGAAATTCAGTTAACGGTTCAAGGTCAAACCATAACCTCCAATTTTGGAACCATACAATCGGCACAATTTAATATTGAGCAGTTATTGAGTGCTGGGATTAGTAATGAAATATTTGCCAATGCCAAACTTCAGTTAAGCGAAAAAAACAGGGCGCTATTACATGAACTTGGACATATCAGTTATGTTAGCTACCAGCAATTAAAAGAAAACCCACTTTTTCTTCCTTACTTGCAAAAATTTAGTCCACTCAACTATTATGGCAAAAGTAATATTGCGAGCAGGCCTACCAAAAGAGGATTGAAAAATGAACTTAGCTTTTCTGATTTAAGAGCCATTCCTTTTGTAGGCAGCTGGAGTCAACTAAAACAAAATGTACCCGGATATTATGGGGTAGGTACTGCATTACAAGTGCTAAAGGAAAAAGGACTTTGGAGTGAGGTCGTTTCCCTATTTAACACCAGTTCCTTTTTTAGAACCCTAGTTGATAATAGTATGATGAGTATGGTGAAATCCAACTTTGCCATCACAAAATATATCGAAAATGACCTAACATTTAATGCATTTCGTCAAACGATTAAAGATGAGTTTACATTAACCACCCAATTATATTTGGAATTAAATAAGTGTAATAGTTTAATGGAAAAAGATACTTTGGCAAAACACTCAATTTTACTAAGAGATCGTATTGTACTTCCATTACTTACAATACAACAATATGCACTTTGTAAAGTACAGGAATCCCCCATTGACAAAAACTTAAAAGAAGCCTACGAAAAATTAGTAACCCGAACTATGTTTGGAGTGATTAATGCAGCTCGAAATTCAGCATAATAATATAACTAAACTGGGCCTTCACTATCTTTCCATTGCCATAAATGTATACAAGCATAAGTTCTATAAGGGGCCCAGGGAAGCGATTTTTTTAACATTTTTATTTTTAGGTCTTTTTTAGAATCAAACTTAATTTTATATAATTTGATCATGGCTTGCTGTATACCTAAATCATCAACAGCAAAAACATCTTCCTGCCCCAAGCTAAACATGAGTAACATTTCAACTGTCCACCTCCCTACCCCTTTTATTTGTGTAAGTAATTCAATCACCTGCTCCGGCAGTAGGGTATATAACTGGTTATCGGTTATCTTATTTTCAATAAAAAAAGCAGCAACGTTTTGCACATAACTCACTTTTGAATTACTTAAACCAATATTCCTTAACACTTTTGGATCGGTGGCTAACACTTGCGCACAAGTAGGTTCTTTGCCAGCATATAAATCTAAGAAACGCAAAAAAATAATTTTCGCCACCTTGGTGCTTAATTGTTGGCTAATAATACTGGCTATTAATCGAATAGGGGTATTTTTCCTTTTTTGTAAAATATGGGTATCTGCCGCCAATAGCGTTGCTAATTTTATATCTTTTTTTAAATGCACCTTGTAGGTCATACCCACAAATTAGGGAGAATTATTTATTTAACTTAACTTTTCACTGAATTCAAAACAACTATATGAAAAATTATATCATTTTAATCGCCATTTTATTTACGCAAAATGTAATTGCCCAAAATGCGAATACGACAAAACAAGAAGTAAATATTGATGTTACCATCACCTATGAAAATGAGCAAGACAATATAAAAGCAATTCAAGCAATTTTACAAAATCAAACAGCTGCTTGGAATAAGGGTGACCTTGACGCATTTATGGTGGGTTATTGGAAAAGTGACAGCTTAGTATTTATGGGAAAATCGGGCCCCACCTATGGTTATAAAAATACCTTAGCCAACTATAAAAAGAACTATCCCGACACCAGCCATATGGGCAAATTACATTTTGACATTGTAAGTATTAAACCCCTTGGTAAGAGCTACTTTTTTGTCATTGGAAAATGGTTTCTACAAAGGAGTGTTGGAGATGTAAATGGGGTATATACTTTGGTATTTAGAAAAACCAAAACTGGTTGGAAAATTATTTCAGATCATAGTAGTTAATGCCAATTAAACCATAGCACCCCTCACTAATATTCATCAAATTTAACAGGGGTCTTCCATAGCCGATATAAGCCATACATAAAGGCAACAAAACTTCCGATGAGGTAAATATAAAACAAGATATTACTTACGCGCCAATGATCTTGTATAAATGCATAGCCCAGCATAATACCCAAAGTAGAATTGGAAAACATCCATAACAAAGTAAAGCCGATGCTATAGGTTATTCTATTTAAAAATGCCATGACTTGTGGATCCATCTAATGTAATTTGAATGTGAAATACATTGAAATAATATTCAAAAAATTAATCTAAACTTTGTTTGTTTGCTGCCGCAGCTTTCAATATTCTGTCAAATTGCGCAGGGGTTAAATCATTATAAAAATAATAAACCGGATCCACTTTAGTCCCTCTTTTGATAACTTCATAATGACAATGCGGCCCCGTACTTTTTCCTGTGCTACCAATATAACCAATGACTTCGCCCCTTTTAACGGTCTGTCCCACTTTTGCTTTTACACGCACCATATGTCCATATAAAGTTTGATAACCATAGCCATGATTAATCACCACTTTGTTTCCATAACCATCACTATTAAATCCTGCTGCCTGTACTACCCCATCTGCCGTTGCGTATATAGGCGTTCCTGAGGGCGCTGTAAAATCAAGCCCTGCATGTAAACGATAGTCCTTATATAAAGGATCAATTCTATAGCCATAACCTGATGCTATCCGATTCAAATTTTTATTGCTCACAGGTTGTATGGCAGGAATTGCCCTTAATAGTTTTTCTTTATTTTTTACCATAGTTCCTACTTCCACATAGGATTTATCCTGAAAGGCCGATCGCACACTCAAATTATTTAATTGCGCAATCATATTAGATAACAGCGCCGTGCTTGATAAATTTTGTATCATTCTAACTTCCTTCAACGCTTCCATATCCTTTAAACGCGCACTATCAGGAATTGGACTCGATTCAAATATGGAACGGTAAACCTCATTGTCCCTACTTTCTAATTCAGTCATTTGCAACTCCAATTGCCTAACCCTATCCTGAATAACACTATAACTTGCACGGTAGCTTTCGTTTTGTTGGCGGAGTAATTTTTCCTTAGGAGAATCGATATATTGAAAAAGTATCGCAACAATAACCACCCCAGTAACAATGGACGCAGCAATAAATCCGAAAAGTTGAAGCAGCCTTACTTTAAGGGGTACTTCCACTTTATCAAACCTGAGTGTGTGGGTATTAAAGTGATATTTAATTTTCTTCATTTGAATTCACCGATTATTTGGCAAGTATGGCCATAAAAAAGCCCCAATTCCTTACCTTTGAGGTCATTAAAAAAAGCAACACAAATATAGCTTTTTAAGATGAACACTGCTTAAAATTCACCGACATGATGACCAGTTCAGAAATAAGACAACAGTTTTTAGATTTTTTTGCTTCTAAAGGCCATGCAATCGTACCCTCCGCTCCTATTGTGGTTAAGAACGACCCTACATTATTGTTTACCAATGCAGGGATGAATCAATTCAAAGATTATTTTTTAGGCAATCAAGTGCCTAGTCATACACGTATTGCGGATACACAGAAATGTTTACGCGTAAGTGGTAAGCACAACGATTTGGAGGAAGTGGGTGTGGATACCTACCATCATACCATGTTTGAAATGTTGGGCAACTGGAGCTTTGGTGATTATTTTAAAGGCGAAGCAATTGAATGGAGTTGGGAATTATTGACCAAAGTGTATGGTATTGATCCAGCTAAATTATATGTTTCAGTTTTTGAAGGTGACCCCTCCGAAAATTTGCCAGCGTCGAGCGAGGCTTTAATGCATTGGAAAAAATGGGTAACCGAGGATAAAATAATTTACGGTAATAAAAAAGATAATTTTTGGGAAATGGGGGATACTGGACCATGCGGCCCGTGCAGTGAAATTCATGTGGATATGCGTTCTGATGAAGAAATTGCAAAAATACCTGGTCGTGATTTAGTCAACAAGGATCATCCACAAGTAATTGAAATTTGGAACAATGTATTTATTCAATACAATCGAAAAAAAGATGGCAGCCTGGAAGCGCTTCCCAATAAACATGTGGATACGGGTATGGGATTTGAAAGATTAGTTAGAGTAATTCAAAATAAGAAAAGCAATTACGATTCCGATGTTTTTACAGGCACTATTGATGCTGTAGCGCAAATCACAGGAAAACAATATGACTTTAGCGATAGTAAACAAGCAATTGCATTTCGAGTTTTAGCTGACCATATTAGAGCCATTGCATTTACCATTGCAGACGGACAATTACCTGCAAACACTGGAGCTGGTTATGTTATTAGAAGAATTTTAAGAAGAGCAGTTCGTTATTATTACTCTTACTTGGACTACAAGCAACCTTTATTACACCAGCTATTGCCATTATTGGCAAAACAATTTGAAAATGTTTTTCCTGAATTAACTGGGCAATTAGATTTTGTAACCAAAGTTGTGAAAGAAGAAGAGGAAGGATTTTTAAGGACATTGGAAAAAGGATTAAAGCGCATTGATGATATTGTAAAAACGCATCAAAAAGGTGCAATCATTGAAGGCAAATTAGTTTTTGAATTATTTGATACTTTTGGCTTTCCTGTTGACTTAACCAGGTTAATCGCAAGTGAAAATGATTTACGCTTAGATGAAGCCGGATTTGAGAAAGAAATGTTGCAACAAAAAAATAGAAGCCGTGCAGCTACCGCCATTGACACTGGTGATTGGATACAAGTAACGGAAGATGTTGAAACTAAGTTTGTTGGGTATACACAAATGGAAACGAATAGTACCATTATTAAATACCGACACGTAAAAGCAAAAGGTAAGGAAGCGTACCAATGGGTATTGCGTGAGACCCCTTTTTATGCCGAAAGTGGTGGACAGGTGGGCGATTGCGGTACATTAACTTTTGAAGATGGTACCACATTAGAAGTAACGGATACAAAAAAAGAAAATAACCTTTTTATTCATTTTACAGATACCCTTCCAACTGTTATAGGAGAAAATGTTAAAGCACAGGTGGCTTTTACGCAAAGAAAAAATACCACCCTTCACCACTCGGCAACGCATTTATTACATGCAGCCTTAAGAAATGTATTAGGTAAACATGTCGCGCAAAAAGGTAGCTTGGTCAATGCAGAACAACTTCGTTTTGACTTTTCTCATTTTGCTAAAATGACTCCAGAAGAAATAAATGCAGTCACTGATTTAGTGAATGAAAAAATAAAAGCAAATATTCCAGTGGTGATTAATGAAATGGACAAAGCGGATGCCATTCAATTAGGCGCCATGGCTTTATTTGGAGAAAAATACGGAGATAAAGTTCGGGTAGTTGTGATGGATCCTACCTATTCTATTGAGTTATGCGGCGGAACACATGTGGGTCACACAGGGGAGATTGGTCACTTTATTTTAAAGGCGGAAGCTTCTGTTGCAGCAGGTGTAAGAAGGATTGAAGGCGTGGTTGGGGAAGCTGCGGAATTATTTTTAAAGGAAGAAAAAGAAAAATTACACAAACAAATTGTACAACTGACTGAAGCATGTGTAAGTATTGCTTCGAAAATAAATACCCAATTCAACACACCTGACTGGAATGAAAATTCAAGTACGGATGTTTTACATGACACCATCGCTTCATTACAAACAAGCCAAAAGGAATTAACCAAAAAATTGGAAAGTCAGGAAGCTTTATTAGTCAATGAGTTATTTGAAAAACATAGTAGTGCATTTATAGTAGTGAATGGTATACAATTTTTAGGGGTGCAAATACAATTGGGCAGTGCAGATCATTTGAAAAAATTAGCACAGCAACTTGGGGCCTTACACGCTAACTCCTTAGTTGTATTGACCAGTAAAGTAGATGAAAAGGCGAATGTAGTATTAGCAATCAGTGAATCCCTCGTCAACCAAAAAAACTGGCAGGCCCCTCAAATTATCAAGGAAAAAATTGCCCCATTAATTAAAGGTGGTGGCGGTGGTCAAAAAACAATTGCAAGTGCTGGCGGGCAGGATAACACACAGCTTGACAAAGTAATTGATGTTATAAAAGCAATGCTCTAATTGACCTATCTAATTAATAATCAAAGCCTTATCAAATATTGATAAGGCTTTGATTTTTGGGGCAACGCACAAAAATCTTCAAATTGACTAAAATTTAACATTTGCGAATTGTTTCGTAGTTAATTAAATTCCCTACATTTGTTCTATAAATACTTCTTTATTTAAACATAAAAATATGATCAAGCAATTAAGCAGTTTTTTAATGTTGTGTTTGTTTGCACAAATAAGTATTGCGCAAACAAGTGAAAAACAAAACTTAAAATTAGACACCAAGAAGCCAACAGTAGTGGTTGTAAAAGGCAACAAGAAAGACACCAGTATTATGGTGAAAGGAGAAACACCTTTATACATTGTGGATGGTAAGGAAATTAAAAACGTTAACGACATTTCTCCAAATGATATTGAAAAAATAGATGTTCTAAAAGGCGCCTCTGCGAAAGCATTATATGGCAAGAAAGGAGAAAAAGGGGTTGTTGTTATCACCACCAAAAAGAAAAACAATACTTCCGCCGACAAAGAGGATAAAGCGCTAAAGGAAGTCACAGTTAAAGTGCTGACCAAAGAAGGGAAAAGCATAAAAAATAACAAAGAAGATAAAAAAGAAAACGGAGAGTTGACTGAAGAACGAGTGAATGTATTAATTGATGGCGATAAAATTATCATCAATGGAGAGGAAGTAGCAGAAGATGATCCTAGAATTAATGGCCAAGGTAAAAATAGGGTGATTTTAAAAAGAATGATTGCACCTGATAAAAATAGTCAAGGAAATAAATTGATAGAGGGCAAGCCATTGGACATGAATATAGATGACGTTTTAGCTTTCGCTACTCCTGCGCAAAACAACGCGGCTTTTTTAGGTGTGCTATCAGAAGACAATGAATTGGGTGCTAAAATTAATGAAGTAAGCAAAGGAAGTCCAGCAGAAAAAGCAGGTCTTAAGAAAGATGATATTATTACGAATGTTAATGATACAAAAATTACAGGCCCAAAAGATTTATATGATGCTATTGGTAAATATAAGCCATCAGAAAAAGTACAAATTAGTATTTTAAAAGATGGCGCTAAAACAAAGTTGACAGTTGAATTAGCAAAAAATGTACCCCAATCATTTAGTTATACTACGCCTAATGGAGGTATGACTATCGAGCCTAATTGGGTTCCAAACGCACCTAGAGGCAGAGGTAATAATGGAATGCAAAGATTTGGATTTGAACTCCCGCAAATGCCAGAGTTAAATAATATATTCGGTAATATCGAAAAACCAAAATTAGGCATCAGTGTGGAAGATGTTGAAGAAAACGAAGGTGTGAAAATTTCATCGGTGAGTGAAAATTCACCAGCAGCGAAAGCAGGACTAAAAGAAGATGATATTATCACAGATGTGAATGATAAAAAAGTGAAAGATGTGGATGGAATTAAGCCAATCATCAAAGGGGCCACCGAAGGCACCGTCTTCAAATTTAATATCACTAGAAATGGTAAAAAAACTGTGATTGAAGTGAAAATTCCTAAGAAGCTAAAAACAGCCGATTTGTAAGGCAGTAAATATAAATTATACCCCACCCCGAAGCTTACCGCTATAAAAGTAAGTTTCGGGGTGTTTTTTTTAGTTCACTTTAAGTAAAAATTAAGCCCTAAATAATTGTACTTTTGCTGCATGGGAAATACGGAAAAATATGAAGCTGTCATTGGTTTAGAGATTCATGCACAATTAGCAACACAGAGCAAGTTGTTTTGTGGTGATGCAGCTTCTTTTGGCGCTGAACCCAATACCCATATAAGCCCAATTACCATGGGGCATCCTGGAACCCTACCTAAAACAAATGTAAAAGCGGTTGACTATGCCATTAAACTAGGTATTGCTTGTGGTTCTAGAATTGAAAACAATAATTACTTTGCGCGCAAAAATTATTTTTATCCCGACCTACCTAAGGGCTATCAAATTACACAACATACTACACCTATTTGTGTGGGAGGTGCTATTACGATTAAAGGAGAGGTTGGCGAAAAAATAGTACAACTAAATAGGATTCATTTGGAGGAAGATGCTGGGAAAAGTATTCATGATGTTTCAGAATTAGACACTTACATTGATTTAAATAGAGCAGGTACGCCGCTAGTTGAAATAGTAACAGAACCGTGCATTCATTCTGCACAAGACGCTTTTTTATTTGTGTCTGAAATGCGCAGATTGGTAAGATGGATTGGCGTATGTGATGGCAATATGGAAGAAGGTAGTTTAAGATGTGATGCAAACATTTCCATCAGATTGAAGGGAGATACAAAATTGGGTACCAGGGTAGAAGTCAAAAATTTAAATTCAATTCGAAATATAAAAAAAGCCATTGAGTTTGAAATTGACAGATTAATTCAAATTACAGAAGCTGGTGGTACCATATTACAACAAACAAGAAGCTTTGATGCAAATAATGATACTACCTTTTCAATAAGAGACAAGGAAGATGCCAATGATTACAGGTATTTCCCTGATCCTGACTTGGCGCCATTTCAATTAACGGAACAATATATTAAAGACATTGAAAATGCTATGCCTGTATTACCAGGGGTATTAAAAAATACATGGAAAGACACCTATGCCTTATCAGAATACGATGTTGAACAGCTTTGCGAAAATAAAGAAGAAGCTGATTTTTATGCAGCATGGACAAAGCAAACTAATCAATACAAATCAGCAGCAAACTGGATCATAGGGCCCATCAGAGCCTACTTGAATGAAAATAATACGAGCTACAATTCACTCCTACCCTATATCCCCTATTTAGTTGAACTACTAGATTTAGTGGCAAGTAACCAATTGAATTTTTCAGTGGCAAGTGGTAAAGTTTTTAAAGCAATGATGCAACAGATGCAATCTCCCACAGCTTATGCTAAAAGTAATAACTTATTACAATCTAATTCAAGTGATGAAATGGAAGCATGGGTAGATCAGGTTTTATTGATGCACCCTGAAAAAATCATTGAATATAAAAAAGGCAAAAAGGGGCTGATTGGTCTATTTACTGGTGAAGTAAAGAAACTAAGTCAAGGAAAAGCCGACCCTAAAATTACCACGCAGCTTTTAGAACAAAAATTGAATTAATAAAATCATTTATAAAAAAAACGATATGCTTTCAAAATTAATTATCTCAGGGTTACTTGGTTGTACACTATTAATGGCAGGGTGTAAAACAAATGAAAGTGGTGGTAATTTTACCGTATCTGGAAATATAAAAAATGCGGAAAATCAAAAATTACTTTTGCAAGAAGTGCCTTATGGTGGTAAACCGATTATTACGCTAGATTCAATCACCATTGATAAAGCTGGAAATTATGAATTTCAGTTTATAGCAAAACAAGAGGGCATTTATCGTTTGGCTACAGACAAGGAATTCGAGATTATTTTCATCAACGATGAGGAGAATATTAAAATTAGCGCAGATGCTGCAAATTATTCCACTTATACTGTGAAGGGATCTAATAGCACATCCAATTTGTTTGAATTCTTAAAACAATACAGACAAAAAGATTCTTCCTTGTTTGCAACCCTTTACAACTTAGATGCACTTCAAAAGCAAAATGGGAAAGACAGCACTATATTTTGGTTACAAAAACAAAAAGTAGAAAAAATAAAAAACTTAAATGATTTTGTAGAGACTAGTATTACGAGTGCAACTAGCCCAGCATTCATTTACTATACCTTGGGGTTAGGCTTAAGATCCATGGAGTCTGCAAAAATATTGGCTTTGGCAAAAGCGGCAGCTGAAAAAACAAAAGCAACGCCACTGGTTGAATTTGCGAATTTAATTAATGCACAAGTGCAAGCCAATACAAAAGCAAGTCCATTAAATGCTGGTGAAATGGCACCTGAAATTGCCATGCAGGATGCAGATGGTAAAATAATTACCCTCAGTAGTTTAAAAGGCAAATATGTATTGGTTGACTTTTGGGCAAGCTGGTGTGGTCCTTGCCGCGCCGAAAACCCCAATGTGGTATTGGCGTATGAAAGGTTTAAAAATAAAAATTTCACCGTTCTAGGTATATCACTAGATGATAATAAAGCAGATTGGTTGGAAGCAGTTAATAATGACAAATTGAATTGGCTACAATTAAGTGATTTAAAGAAATGGGAAAGTAGCGTAGTGAATACCTATCAAATAGAAGGGATACCATTTAATGTATTAGTGGGCCCTGCTGGAAAAATTATTGCCACCGAATTAAGAGGACAAACATTACAAGAAACATTAGCCAATTTATTTCAATAAGAAATAATGCAGCAGGAATAAATTAAGTTAAACTGGATGATTACTATTGCAAACCAAATAGTAATCATCCAGTTTTTATTTTTGCTTAATAAATGTTTTAATTAAAGCGGGTAATAGAATTAAATTGGTGAGCGTACTCACTACTAATGTTAATGAAGTAAGCCATCCTAATGCCTTTGTGCCTCCAAATTCACTAAAGCAAAATATCACAAAACCAGCAACCAATACCAAGGACGTGTAAATAATGCTAATGCCTGTATTTTTAATTGTTTGTATTAATGTACTATTGACTTGATAATTTAATCTTGGTAATTCTTGTTTGTAATTGACCAGAAAACGAATGGTAACATCAATTGCAATACCTAATGCAACACTAAACACTAAAACTGTGGATGGTTTCAATGATACGCCTATCCAGCCCATACATCCTGCTGTTATTAGTAATGGCACAATGTTAGGAACGAGCGAGCACATGAGAATTGGAAAGGACCTGAATAAAAAAAGCATACAAAGTGCAATCAATAAAAAAGCCCAAAAAATAGATTCTCCCAACCCTTTAATAATAAAATTACTTCCTTCTAAAAAAGTAACACTACTCCCTGTAATTTGAACATGGTAGTTAGTTGTGTCAAAAATAGCTTGGGTAGCACTATCCATGCGTTTTAAAAATATCGGCAATTGTGCACTACCAATGTCTTTCATATTTACACTGATCCTAGTAGCTCTTTTATCTGCATCAATAAATTTACTTAATAAGGCAGTGGGTGATTTTGCTGCGTTAGCTTGGTGTATCGCTTTTTCATCCACTGGCTTTAAATAGGGTGCAATAAAAGCCATCTCAGTACCAGTCGGTACTGAATAGGAATTGGAATCACCATCATAAAATGCTTGTTTTGCAAATTTGATGCCCTCCATTAAACCCAATGGCTTACCTAATTCAGGCTGCATAAGTAAAAATTGCTGAAAAGTTTCAATATGATCTAAAGGCTTTGTACTTCGAACTAAACCATTTTTCTTTTTTGTATCAATAACAATTTCTAAGGGCATTACGCCACCCGCATTTTGTTCAAACCATTTTAAGTCGGTGTATAATTTATCTTTTTTTGGAAGATCATCAACAATAAATGCTTCTTTTTTTATTTTTAAAACTCCCACAATTGAAATCACCACTAAAAATAAAGTGACACCAAAAACCCATTTCGTATGGTTGAAGGTCCAACGTTCAATTTTAACCAACACACGTGTTAAATATTTATTTTCTAAGTATTTAATGTGTTTTGGTGAAGGTGGTTTCAAATAACTAAGTACGGGTGGAATAAAAAATAAACTAATAAAAAACAAAGCCATAATATTGATACCCGATACCCAACCAAACTCTTTCAATAATGGACTTTTAGTTAATGCGAAAACAAAAAATCCAATAGCGGCAGTGATATTACAAAACAAAGTAACGATACCCATCTTGCTCACCATTTGAATAATCGCCCCCGAGCGATCATTGGTCTCCTTGTATGCAGTATGATATTTATTTAAAAAATAGATGCAATTAGGAATACCAATAACTACCACTAATGGGGGAATTAAGGCAGTTAATAAGGTAATTTTTTGACCCATTAAAACCATGGTGCCAAAACTCCAAATAACGCCCATTGCAACCACTGCTAAGCTCATTAAGGTAGCAGGTATGGATCTGAAAAAAAGTAACAATGTAAAGGCAGATAACAAAAGAGAACCAATTAAAAACCATACCATTTCTTTTTTAATGCGATCTGCAATAATCGTTCTAATATAGGGTAAACCACTTAAGTGGATGCTTAAATTCGTTTTCTTTGAAAAAGTATTCAGCTTTTCCTCCAACAAACGAATGATCCTAGTTCGAGCACCTGTGTTTATTGAATCAGGAATAAAGCTCACTGCCATGATATATGCATTGCTATCCTTATTGTACAATAAGTTTTTATAAAAGGGTAAGCTTTCAAATTTATGCGCATCCACTAATAGTAAACTGTCGCTTTTATAAGGCGCCAAAAATACAGGACGAACATTAAATTTTGTATCCATACTGTCCTTTTGAATTTCATAAGCAAATGGGACACTTAATACTTCGGTAACTGCGGGGATTAGTTTAATTTGTTGATGCAATTCATGCACCTGATTAAATACTTCCTTGGTGTACATTTTTTCGGTCGTAAAGCCTACCACGATTGTAGCGCCATCAACCCCGAATTTTTTTACAAAATTCTTATAAATAACAAACTTAGGATTATCATCTGGGATGGCTTTTGTAAACTCATAACTCAATTTTACTTGTGCAGCAAAATAGCCCATTACTATAGTAATGACCAATAAAGAGGATAAGCAATATACCTTAAACTTTAAAATGAATTCGGCTAGTTTATGCCACATAGTTTTAATTTAATGTTACCCAACCCAAAAATAAGCAAGTGTTTGTGTAATAATACCAATACCCAACCCAATCGTTAGCTCCTTATTTGTATGATCACTCACCATCATTCTTGCACTAATCACAATACCAGCAATGAATATTATTGCTATATCCCATATGATATTATTGATTGGATATTTTATGCCAACGAATATTACCGCTGTAAGCAGGCCTCCAATGCCCATACCATGTAAGCTCACTTTTATAAAATTATTAACAATGAGCCCCAAGGCACTTGCGATGAAAACACCAAAATAAAAATATTTTAATACAATTGGCTGGTCTGAAAAATTGCGACTTAAATAATACATCCACCAATAAAAAAACATCACAATGACGTAGGGAATAATTCGATCCTTTTGTGTTCTTAAAAAAATAGACTCGCTAAATTTTAATCTCCAAAGTAAAAAAACCGCAAATGCAGGAAAAAAAGCGGTTAGCCAAAACACACTGAAAACACGAAGTTGCAATTGCCAATCGGTAATTCCAACAAATTCAAATGGCACTACTTTAATTAAATATAAAATAAAATAAGTAGGGACAAATAAGGGATGAAAAATAAAGGAAATGGTTTGTCCAAAAAATTTAGATAGCTTACCGGGGGCATTATTTTGCATAAATTAAATTTGATTAAAGTTCCTTTCGCAATCTGGCAACAGGAATATTTAATTGTTCTCTGTATTTAGCAACGGTACGTCTTGCAATATTGTATCCCCTTTGCTGCAACTGATGTGTTAACTCATCGTCGCTTAATGGTTTATGTTTGTCTTCTTGTTGAATGAATTCAAGCAATATGGCTTTCACTTCCTTGGTACTCACCTCCTCGCCAGAATCAGTGGTGAGTGATTCACTAAAAAAATATTTTAATAAATAAGTACCAAATTCAGTAAGCACATACTTACTATTCGCTACCCTACTTACGGTTGACACGTCCAGTCTAGTAGCAGCCGCTATATCTTTTAAAATCATAGGTCGCAACTGTGTGGTATCCCCCGTGGTAAAAAAACTTTTTTGATGCGCTAAAATTGCTTTCATCGTTTTCAATAAGGTTTGCTGCCTTTGCTGAATCATTTCAATAAACCATTTTGCAGCATCAATTTTTTGTTTGATGAAAAATACGGCTTCCTTTTGAGACTTGTCTTGTTTTTTACCGCGCTCGTACTCCTTTAACATCATTTTATAATCATCACTGATGATTAAGGGTGGGGCATTACGGCTATTTAAGGTCAACTCAACAATCCCATTATTGATGACCACAGTAAAATCAGGTATAATATACATTTCAGAGGTACGCGATTCATTCGTATCCGCACCTGGTCTTGGATTTAAATTTAAAATCTGCTGCAACACCCCCTTAATTTCAATTTCATTTAAATGCAAACTTTTTTGAATTTTATCATAGTGTTTGCGCGTAAACTCTTCAAAATATTTTTCAATCACTACTATCGCCAACTTAATAGGATCTATACTTGCAGGATTTGCATCAACATAATTAGTCATACGAGCATCGGCTTGCTTTCGTTTTAACTGTAATAACAAGCACTCCTGTAAATCTCTTGCAGCAATACCAGCTGGATCGAATTGTTGTACTTGAAGTAATATTTTTTCAATGTCTTTTTCATCCACCCACATACTTTGCTTAAACGCCAAGTCATCGGCAATAGATGTTAATGCGCGTCGCAAATAACCATCATCTTCTAAACTCCCAATAATTTGTTCTGCTATTTTAAAAGAAGTTTCATCTAATGCTAACATATTCAACTGATTGATCAATAGCTCGTTCAAACTCACTTCGGCTTTTATAGGAATGACCACATCGTTATCTAATTCTGGATAATAGTCATCTTTGGTTTTGTAATCAGCCACATCCTCATCATAATTATATTCATTCAAATCCTCATTGCTCATTTCAAACTCATCTACAGGTACGGCTTCTTCTTCCTCATTAGCACCTTGTAAAAACTCATCATTTAAATCATCAGTTGCCCCTGCGGTATCTGTATCTAATAAATCTGCATTCATTTCCAATGCAGGATTCTCCTCCATCTCTTCTTTAATTCTTTGTTCGATTTGCGCAGACGGAATTTGCAACAATTTCATTAATTGAATTTGCTGTGGCGATAAACGCTGTAGCTGCCTTTGTTGCAATGACTGTCCCAATGACATGGGTGATAACTTTTAGGAAAGTGTTTTTTGTAACACTTGTAAAAATTTAGCGCCCTTTTCATGCACTTGTTCTTCCGTCCATAATAAACTTATCGCTGTGGAAATACATTTGCTCATTATGGTATCACTTTTTGAAAAGTCAGCATGTTGTAATGCAATCAATGCATTTTGTTGCGCTTCTGACAATGGGTATAAACTAGTTGCATTTCTTAAATGATCCCATTTTCTGATGTAGTGCCAATTATTTGCAAACCAATAAAAATTACCTGCGAATATGCCGGCTTCCTTAAAAGCTGCAATGGCTTTTTCTGTATGGGCTTGGCTTGGCAAGAACCAAGTTAAGAAGCTTCCGCTATCCCCTTCCGGATCGGGTACTACCCTAAATTGAATGCCTGGTACCTGTTCTAAATAAGAGCGTAAGATTTGATTGTTCTTTTTTTGAATTGCTAAAAAAGTAGCTAATTTTTTTATTTGCGCCAAACCCACCGCTGCATGTAATTCACTAATACGGAAGTTATATCCCAATGCTGGATGTAAATCTGCACCTCTATCTACCCCTAAGTGATCGTGTCCATGATCAGTAAATGCATCCGATTTGGTATAAACCTCTTTATCATTAGTCATCACAACTCCCCCTTCCCCGCAAGTGATTGTCTTTACAAAATCAAAGGAAAAAGTGCCCGCGTGGCCAATGGTGCCCAAATGCTTTCCTTTATATGTTCCACCAATACTTTGACAAGCATCTTCTAGTAAAATCAAATTGTGTTCTTTACAAATCGCCACCAATGCATCCATATCCGCCATGCTACCACACATATGCACTGGCATCACACACTTTGTTTTTGATGTAATCGCTGCTTTTACAGCTGCTGGCGACAAAGTCAAGCTTTCATCAATATCAACCAATACCGGAACGGCGCCCATACTTAAGATTGCTTCAAAACTTGCTACAAAGGTAAATGCTGGCATAATTACCTCGTCTCCAGCACCCACGCCTAAGGCCGCCATCGCTGTGGTCAAGGCAGCGGTTCCACTAGAGGTAAGTTGTGCATATTGTGAACCGAAAGTGCTGCATACTGCAGCTTCTAGCTCTTTGGATTTCCACATTCCATTTCTTGGTCCATCAAAGCCATAACGCATCAAAATTCCGGTTTCCAAGACCTCATTTACTTGTTTTTTTTCTTCTTCCCCAAATAATTCAAACCCAGGCATATGCTTGATTTTTTATGATAAACAAAGGTAGTTTAAAAAATGAAAATTGGGTGTTTTTCAGTAATTTGCGCCCGTAAAAAAAAACGCACCGTTTATATGGAATACAACAAATTGATCTCGGTTTCAGGTATGTCAGGTTTATTCGAATTATTGACTAGTAAAAGTGATGGCGCCATCGCAAGATCACTCGAAAACAATACCACTCAATTCATTAGCTCAAGAGCCCACCAATTCTCTCATTTGGAAAGTATTGAAGTGTTCACGACCCACGATAATGTGTTCCTAGCGGAAATATTTATTGAAATGGGCAAATCAAAGGAAAAATTACCCGACGAAAAGGACCCAAAAGCGACACAAGCTTACTTTAAAAAGGTATACCCAAAGATGGATTTTGAACGCGTTTACCCTAGCGATATGAAAAAAATGGTAAAGTGGTTTGCACAGCTTCAAAAAGCAGGTGTTGAACCTGTGTTACCTGCAGACGAAGATGTGGAAGAAGAAAAGGCATAGGACAATTTAGCCTTGGAAAAACTCTAATAGATCTCCCTATTAAATAAAAGTTTAGGTTTCAAAATATTGGGAACCCTTCATCACGGATATAAAATTTGCCACCGGTTGCTAACTATATCGGTTACCTAATAAAAAAGCTTACTCAAACAAGGGTAAGCTTTTTTTTATCCTTAAATTGCAATACTTATTATCCAACGCTAATACAAAGAGTCAGTATTTATTTTAACAAAAAATTGTTCTATGCTTAAAAAGTTTATTCAAATTGTATTCATTTCTTTTTTGACAATACAAGCAGCCAACGCGCAAAGTAATGATGAAAAAAAATGGCTAAGAAAAAAATACAACTCCCTTTCCTTTAATCAAAAAATTGCGCAGCTCATGATCATCAGAGCGCATAGCAATTGGGATAACAATAAAGTAGATTCACTCGGGTCTTTAATTAAAAAATACAATGTCGGTGGCCTCTGTTTTTTTCAAGGCGGTCCTGTTAGAGAGGCTTTACATACCAACTATTATCAATCCATTGCCAAAACGCCTTTGTTAATTACAATGGATGCAGAATGGGGCGTAGGTATGCGATTGGATAGTGTTGAAATGTTTCCAAGACAACTTTCCTTAGGCGCTATGCCGGCTAGTAATTTGGTCTATGAAATGGGTGCAGCTATTGCGGCACAATGTAAAAGATTAAGCATACAAGTGAACTATGCACCCGACGCAGATATTAATAACAATCCAGCGAATCCTGTAATTAATGACCGAAGCTTTGGCCAAAACAAAAAAATTGTAACTGATTACAGTATTGCCTATATGAAAGGAATGCAGGATAACGGCGTAATGGCAACGGCAAAACATTTTCCAGGGCATGGGGATGTATCAGTAGATTCTCATTTGGATATACCTATTATTAATAAAACAAAGGAGCAATTAGATTCAATGGAATTATTGCCATTCAAAGCATTAATAAACGCAGGTATTGAATCTATTATGGTGGCGCACTTGTCAGTACCCTCCATTGATGCAACAAAAAATTTAGCAACATCCTTATCACCGAAAGCGGTGAATGGATTACTTAAAAATGAATTAGGATTTAAAGGCATCAGTGTTACAGATGCACTAGAAATGAAAGCCATTAGTAATTATTTTCCGCAAGGAGAAGCGAATGTTCAAGCCATCATTGCAGGAAATGATATGCTTTGCTTACCTGGTGATATAGACCAAACCATTAAAAAGATTAGATCCGCAATTAGAGAAAAAAGAATCAGTAGAAAAGATATCAAAGATCGTGTTCGAAAAGTTTTAGCGGCAAAATACAAACATGGATTAAGTAAGGACCTTTTTATTGATACTACAAACATTATTGCTGACTTAAATAAATCGGTTGCTGCTATCAAGGAAAAAATGGCTTCGCAATCATTGACCTTCTTAAAAGAAAATGTGCAACACCCTATTTTAAATAAAAATAAAAAAATGGTGTACGTCGCTTTAAATCAGTCGCAAGAAAACAGCATAACAAAACAATTGGCGGAACTATACCAAGTGAAAATCATTTATGTAGGCGCAAGTGATACTAATAAAATGAATGCCCTTAGCCAAACATTGGCCGAATATGATCAGGTAATGATTGGGCTACATAATTACAATCGCCGTCCAGCAAAGCAGTTTGAAATTCCAACTCCCTTTATTAGCTTCTTAAATGATAATCATCCAGCAAACTGGGTGCATCTTATTTTTGGCAACCCTTATGCAGTTGCCAATTTTAACAAAATTAAAAATATACTATTTGCCTACGAGGATAATACATTTACCCAAAATGCTGCACTGGATTGGTTGGAAGGTAAAATGCAAGCTACAGGAACACTGCCGGTAACCATTAGTGAAAACTTACCCATGGGTGAAACTTACACCATTGAAACGAGTCCGATTTACACAAAAAAGGAATCACTAGAAGCGCCATTGGGAATCAACATTGAAAAATTAAATGTGATTGATTCTATTGTAGCCGATGCGATACAAAAAAAAGCAATTCCTGGTTGTCAAGTTTTAGTAGCAAAAAACAATAAAATTGTTTTTAACAAAGCCTATGGTAAAATAGCAGGCGAAAATTCAGCGCCAGTTACTTTAGAGACGAGCTATGATCTGGCTTCTGTTACTAAAGTTAGTGCAACCACGGTTTCAATAATGAAATTAGTGGAGGAAGGCAAAGTAGATATTAATAAAACGATTGGTGATTACCTGCCTTGGGTGGTTGGAAATGAAAAAGCAAAAATTACTTTAAAGGATTTGCTTTTACACCAAGCTGGCTTATTTCCTTTTATTAAATTTTATGAATTCTTAATAAATCCCAAAGGCGGATTTGTCAATAATTTAGTGGTGTCCGTAAGCGATCAAACGCACCATCAAATGATCACACCTACCAAATACTTGCAGGACAATTGGATGGATACTATAAAAAATAAAATATTAAATAGCCCCATTACAACCCCAGGTAAATATGTATATAGCGATAATGATTTTATTTTTCTAGGTCAAATAGTAGAAGAAGTCTCTGGTATGAATTTGAATGAATACACTACTCAAAATTTTTATGCTCCTTTAGGTATGAAATCAACAGGTTTTTTACCATTACAAAAAACAAGTATCGATAAAATAGCCGCCACCGAAGTAGACGACTACTATCGACATGAATTGATTCAGGGAACAGTACACGATGAAGGTGCTTCTGTCATGGGTGGCATTGCAGGACATGCGGGTTTGTTTAGTAACGCGACTGATTTAGCCAAATTATATGAAATGCTTTTAAATAAAGGCGAATGGGAAGGCAAAAAATACTTTAATCCTGGTACCATTGAAATTTTCACGGCTTATAATACCGAAAATAGCCGTCGTGGATTGGGTTTTGATAAACCTGAAAAAAACAATGCGAGCTTAAAGGATCCCTATCCAAGCGCAAGCGTATCTCCTGCTACATTTGGACATACTGGTTTTACAGGCCCTTGTGTTTGGGCAGATCCAGCAAATGGATTGTTGTATATATTTTTAGGAAATCGCGTTTATCCAACACGGAATAATAAAGCGTATAGTGAATTAAGCCTTCGTCCAAAAATTCAAGAAGCCATTTACAGTGCACTTGAAAAAAATAATTAGTAAATAAAAATATAATGCTTCAGCGGTTATCAATTTTTATTTTATTTATAAGCTTAACCTTGCTAAGTAGTGGGCAAAATGTATTGGGCGGCATTGGACAATGGAGAGAACATTATAATAACCGTTCTGTTACACAATTGGGCATAGCCAATAGTTCAAATGGAAATAAAAAGATCATTGGCGCAACGACACAACAAGCTTTTTCAATTACAGCAACAAATAAAGTTGCACTCTTAGGTAAATCCACTGGACTTCATGATATCTCCATAGCATGTTCTGCATGGGATGATGCACACTCACAATTAATTATCGCATATAACAATAGTAATATAGATATTGTCAAAGGAGACCAAGTATATGCCATTACTGATTTACTACTTTCCAATTTATATCCTAGTAAAAAAATTAATCACATATACTTACTAAATCAATGGGCTTTACTATCCACCGACTTTGGCATTGTTGTGATAGATTTAATTAAGCATGAAATAAAAGATACTTGGTTTCCCAATAACAATCGACAAGTCACGAAAACTTTTCAAATAGTAAGCACGCAGGATGTATTATTTGCAGCCACTGAAAATGGTATTTGGACCTGCCCATTAAAAAATAATTGGATAACTGCAAATCAATGGCAAAATAGTAGCGACTTTAATAATTTAGGTATTAATAAAATATCACAATTTAACAATTTCGTTTATAGTGCGAGTGCAAATAGTATTTATCAGCTTCCAGTAAAAACACCTTACTTTAATTTGAATACTAGTCGAATTAAAAAAATAGTAGCCAATAAGGATGGGTTGTATGCAAGTTTTAGCAATGGGAATAAAGGGGGATTGCTTAAAGTAAATGCGGATAAAACCAGTACCCTCATTGTTGATTCAATTTATTTATCAAACCCCATTGATTTTTTATTTGATGAAAATAATATTTGGTTAGCAGACAGCACAAATGGGCTACTACTTAAAAACACAAATACCAAATGGTTACCGCTGGGTGGACCCGCTGGAAATATCAATGGCCAAATTTTCATCAACTCGAAATATTTGATTGCGCCATTCGGTGGCGCTGATGCAGGATTTAGTATTTACAATGAAGATGGATGGAAAAATATAAATTCAATCAGTAATAAAAATTTACCGATTTGTTATTCAAGTGCAGTGGACCCCATTGATGGCAGTATTTGGCTGACCAGTAACGATGGTTTATTAAAATACACCCCCGACAAAGGGTCCTTGGAACAAGCAAGCCCAGCAGCTTTCAAAGGATTTTATAGCAATATTCAATTTAGTAGTGATGGTACCCTTTGGACATTATTAGAAGGGCAAGGCATTTTACAAAGACAAAATAATAATTGGAAATTAATCACGCCGCCCAATACCCTTTCCCTAAATGGCATCAACAAGATGTTCATTAACCAGCAAGGACAGGCATGGATGATTGCACCAAAATACCAAGGCATTATGGTCTATAACCCAAATGCCACTGGCGAAAAATGGAGTATCATTAATACCTATAATAATAATTTACCCAGTAGTACAGTGACCAGTATGATAGATGATAAAAATGGCACTATGTGGGTAGGAACCAACAATGGTATTGGTCTTTTTGATTGTAATGAAATTAGTACTTGCAAAGCCTACTTACCCCAAATTAAAAACAATAATGGATTTGCAGGATTACTATTTCAAAAAGAAAATGTGAATTGTATCATTGCAGATGGCGCTAACCGGAAATGGGTGGGTACCAACAATGGCACCTGGTTATTAAGCAACGATGGTACAGAAATTATAGAAAGATTTACCAAAAACAACAGTCCGTTACCGAATGACACCATTCGTCAAATTATCATTGCGCCTACTACTGGTGAAGTTTTTTTTAATACCGCCCAACAAATGGCCAGTTATCGGAGTACGGCTACATCTGGCACAACACCCATGCAACAGATCAATATTTTTCCCAATCCCATTTCGCCCAATTACAACGGACCTATTGCGATGCGAGGATTAGTTGAAAACGCAATTGTAAAAATTACAACACTTAGTGGAAAATTAATTTATCAGACTAGGGCTTTAGGAGGGCAAGCCATTTGGGATGGTAAAACCTATGATGGAAATAAAGTTGCCACCGGCGTATATCTTGTATTTGCAAGAGATGAACTAGGAGCTGAAAAAACAGTTGGTAAAATTATGATTACCCATGGACAATAGTAAAATTGCAAATAGGAATTAAAAATAATTCCACAGATTTAAATTAAGAGTACCTTATTTAACTTCTGCATTCATATCGAAGTCCTTAAATGATTTAAACTTCCAACTACCTTGATCTCCAGCGATTACACGGTATAAAATTTGTCGCACTTTATTGGTAGGTTGTTTAATCGCAGTATCAGATTCAAAAATGGGGAATTTTCTAAATAATACCCCTTCCAATAATCTAAACTCATCCTGTCCCCGATAGCCTTTACTTAATCTCATATCATCTTTAATGTCAGGAAAAAAGATAGGCTCCATGCGCTCATTTTCCTTGGAACTGATGCAAAACAATGATTTATTACCCTTAGGTTCTTCAATAAAAATAATTACATCAGGAAATCCGTCATTATTTAAATCATCAATTTCAGCAGACAAAACCCTTGCCTTAATTTCTAAAGACGCTTCTCTTGCTTCTGATTTAAAACCAATCGGGCGTATGGTTAAGGTATTACGATCAGGCGTTTTATTTAAAGAAAATATCTTAAACCCCGCTTTGCCGATTTTTAAGGTACTATCATACCTTTTGTAACCTTGGGCCACTAAGCTATTCACCAATAATAACAATCCAAAAACAAAACAATTTTTCATATTTAATTCCTTTACTACTCAAAGTTAGTAGAATAGTTTTAATTTACCATTCAAACAAAATACAATGCAGTTTCAGATCAAGCAAAGTACAATCAATCATGTTGCATTCATTCAATTACTTGACGTTGAATTGGGGGTTACCATCGAGATTTTGGCAAAAGGAGCCCTATTAAACAGCTGGCTTTTAAGTCAAGAGGGCGAATCTCACCAATTTATCATGGGTAACGACTTAAATGCTGCTGTAGAATTTGAAAGCCAAGGATTTAGAAGTGCCAAAATGAGTCCTTACGTTTGTCGATTATACAAAGGCCAATACACACATTTAAATACAACCTATACCATGGATCGTTTTTACATGGGCGAACATGCGATACATGGTATTATGTATGATGCTGATTTTATTGTGCAAGCTTCTGAAGCAAATGAAGATCAGGCTTCTGTTATTTTAGTAAATCATTATCTTGGTAGTGATCAAGGTTATCCATTTCCATTCACGATGCATGTCAAATGGATCTTAGAAAAAAATAATAAGGTTTCAGTACAAACTACTATTCAGAACAATGCAACTGTTCCAATTCCCATCGTTGATGGTTGGCATCCTTACTTCACATTAGGCGAAAGCATTAATAATTGCACATTACAATTTTCGAGTAAAGGAAAAATGGAATACGATAAAGACTTACTACCCACTGGAAATATGATTGCAGATGCGCGTTTTAGCAATGGTTTAAAAATTGGAAGTTTACAACTAGACGATGGTTATGCATTAGCTACAGAAAATAGGACCTGCACTTTGCAAAACGAACAATTTATTTTAAAAATAATGCCATCTTCACAATATCCATACTTACAGTTGTATATACCTCCAGATAGAAATAGTATAGCTATTGAAAATTTAAGCGGTGCACCCAATGCTTTAAATAATAAAATGGGGCTCCATGTAGTGAAGCCCCAGAATAATATTGTTTTTGATACTAGTTACCAAGTCGTCGTAAAATAAAAACTACAAATCCACTACTGCGGTAATACTTATTTCAACATTTACGTTACGAGGTAAAGTTTTCACTGCGACCGTTTCACGAGCCGGAAAATCAGCAGTAAAATAACTTCCATACACTTCATTCACTTGTGCGAACAATTGCATATCACTTAAAAAAATACTCGTTTTAACAACATGGGCAAAGCTTAATTTAGCTTCGTCTAATACGGCTTTAATATTTTCCATCACCTGCTTGGTCTCAGATAAAATATCAGTTAAAACAAGCTCACCAGTTGCCGGGTTAAAAGCGACTTGACCACTCGCAAATAAAAATCCATTGGCAATAACAGCTTGACTATAAGGCCCAATTGGTGTAGGGACTTTGTTGCTTTGAATGATTTGTTTTGGCATATAATTAATTATTATACGCAATTTCTTATTTTTCTATCAATTCACCGCCTATTTTTGCAAAACAATAAAAAATAGTGAATACCCTACTTCATATTGATACTGCAGGACCTAATGCCCTTATCGGAATCAGCCAAGACCTTAAAGTCATTGCTTCAAAACAAAACAACCTTTCAAATACACATGGGGAATTTGTACAAGCGGGTGTGGAGGAATTATGTAAAGAAGCTGGTATTTCACTTAAAGATATGGATGCTATTTCCGTTACTATGGGGCCGGGAAGTTATACAGGCCTTAGGGTTGGACTTGCTAGCGCCAAAGGTTTGGCATTTGCCCTAAATAAACCCTTAATTGGGATTTCTACCCTCAGCTTATTGGCAAAGGCCGCTGTTCGTCATTTAATTGAAACAAGAGATGCACTTTTGGATGATAAACAATTGCAAGTGTTTTCAATGATTGACGCTCGAAGGATGGAAATTTTCGGTGCGATCTATAATAGTTCACTTAAGTACCTTGCTCCTGAAAAAGCCATGATCTTGGATGAAAGCCTATTTCATACCTTACTTAGCAATGGCCCATTAATCTGCATTGGATCGGGGGTGTCTAAAACTAAAATTTTGACACAAAACACCGAGTTTCAAAATAAATTACCCCTATTTCTCGACTGCGCCTACTCCATCAATGAAATGGCTACTTTGGCGGTAGTTAAACTTAATGCAAATGATTTTGAGGACTTAGCCTACAGTGCGCCAGCTTACTTAAAAGACTACTACCAAAAACCACTCATCAAATAAGCAATTATTTTTAGCAATAATGTTAAACCTTTGACCTACAACATTGTCATATATTTTTAAAATAAGGACGTAATATGCCTATTTTTAATAAAATATATATAACAAAATAATTACCTAAATAGAAAAAATTAGTTAAATTGTACCGCATTTATAGTTTTAACCCCCAAAAATATATCTCATGAACCAATCACTTCCAACACTACAACTGAGCAATGGATCCAATTCATTGAAGGTTGATTTATTGCATGCAAAAAAAGCGGCAATGATTTTAAGAGCATTAAATCATAAGCTTAGACAACAAATTGTTAAACTTATTGACGAGCAAAAAAAGGTAACTGTTACTGAGATTTATGTCAAATTAAGATTAGAACAATCCGTTGCTTCACAACATTTAGCGATATTAAGAAGAGCCGGTATTGTAAGTACCATTCGAGAAGGCAAATTTATTTTTTACAATGTGGATTATGCAAGATTGGAACAGGTAAACCAATTTGTAGAAAATTTAGTAGGATAAATTATGTCTTTATCTGTCGAACAATTTCAGCAATTCCTGAACCAAGAAAATACATTCATTATTGATACTAGGGATGAAACTTCTTTTTTAGAAGGCTTTATCCCTAATTCAATTCATTTTAAACCTGAGTTAATTCATCAAGCTGCGGCATTAGGTTTATTATCTTTTGAACAACCTTTATTATTTATTGGCGAACATGGCAATGAAAAAATTGCCATGGCTTATTTTGAAAAATTAGGATTTGCCAATATCAAGGGCTGGCTGGAAGGTGGCTTTGCTACTTGGCTGAATGCAGACAAGCGGTATGATTTAGTGATTGAAGTTGAAGCGGATGAATTAGCCATGGATATTCCATTTGATGAATTTTTGATGGTATTAGATATCAGAACCGAGGAACAATACAATCAAGGGCATATTAAAAATTCAATACACCTCCCCTTATTGGAATTCGCCGACCCAGGAAGTATGTCTGAGTTAGACGAACATTTTAATATTTACATTATCAGTGAAGATGGCGAAGCTAATACGCTTGCGGCTAGTATATTAAAAAAACAAGGTATTCATAATAATAGAATTGTAAAAGGAGGCTGGCAAAGCATATTACAACTTAAGGATAAATTTACAATCGAAGTGACTAAAGAGAAAAAAACAAACGATCCCTTAGACGCGATTTAATCAACCACTAAGTTTGCATGTTTTTGAGGATCAAATTCATACTTCCATCTTTTATGACTCCATAAATAATTCGCCGGATTTTGTTTGATTTTTTCCTCCAATATTTTCACATAAAGTGCAGTCAATTGTCCATCTTTGAAATAATTTGGCGACACCGTCATGACTTCATATTGCAAATGATAATAACCACGCTTAGTACTATGAAAATAGGCAAACACCTGTGCTGTATTATTTAATTTGGCTCCCTTTTCAGGTCCTTTAACAAAGGGAGTACGTCTGCCTAAAAAATTAACCCAAAACGCAGACATTGGATTGCCAGGATTTTGATCAGCTGCTAATGCCATTGCATAATTGCCTTGCGTAGTATATTTATGAAATTGCGTTTTAAATTGTGTGGCAGGAATCATTATACTTCCAAAACGCTCTCGCATTTTTAATACGATGCTATTAATATAAGGATTTGACAAGGGCATGTAAACTGCAATGAAGGGATATTTTCCGTATTTGGCAACTCCCCAATTCGCAAATTCCCAATTAAAAAAATGCCCTGCCATTATTTGAACAGGCTGCCCAGTTTCATATAAATTATTTAACACATCTACATTGGAAGTAAATCGTTTTTCAAATTCGGATGTAGAGATGGAAATCAATTTAATCGTTTCTATAAATGAATCTGTAAAATTTTGATAAAATTTTGTTGCAATCTTTTTTCTTTCTTGCACCGATGTTTTTGGGAATGCAATCATTAAATTATTTTCTATGACCTGTTTTCTATATCTTACTACATATTGTAACAGGAATGCCATAAAATCACTAACGATATATGCAATACGCCATGGTAATAAGGATAAAAGATAAAAAAAGGCATACACTAAATGATACATATTGCTTTCTATTATAGTCAATGTTACTGGGGATCCACCCAAGCATTATGCTCCTTTAATAATTGAATTAATTCGTCAACAGCAATAGTACTGTCAATATTTCTTTTCATGATTTCCTTGCCTTTGTACAAAGTAATTTTACCAACGCCACTGCCAACATACCCAAAATCAGCATCCGCCATTTCACCAGGGCCATTTACAATACATCCCATGATGGCAATTTTTAGCCCTTTTAAATGATTGGTCACTGCCCTAATTCTTGCAGTGGTTTCTTGCAATTCAAATAAAGTACGGCCACAACTAGGGCAGGAAATATATTCTGTTTTAGAAATTCTAGTTCGGGTCGCTTGTAAAATTCCAAAACTTATGGTATTTAAAAATTGTACAAATGAAGTATTATTAAAATAATTACGTCCTGACACATTACTTGATTCATTATTTTGTTCTGCATTGGCAGCCACCTTAGCGCTTACACCCAAACAAATACCATCCCCCATTCCATCTAAAAATAAAGCGCCAGTCTCAGTAGCAAAATGAATCAAATGCTCATCTGCGCTTGACCAAGCACTTTCAGTCATGAGTATCACTGGATTTTGAATTTTTAAATCCATGAGTCGCACAATCATTCGGCGGACTGCAGGCATGGCATGCGCCAATTGACTACTTAAACAAAAAACCACCGATTTATCTTGGGCAATTTCTATGAGTTGCTCATCCCTGATACCGTTTTTTGTACAATAACAATCTACCATGACAAAATTGATAAAGGCACTTTTTCTCGGTGCCGCAATATAGTTTCTAAAATCAAATATTGGCAAATACTTTGTTCTATCATTGACTGTTTCCCACTGTTCAGACTTGGTGATGACACGCAATGTGCCAGGCAAATCAAAACTAATAACGCCATTGGGCGTATAAATAAAATCAGCCGCCAAATCCGAAATTGTCCACTTATCTGTGTCCACATGATAGGTATACCCAATACTGATTAAATCTTCGGGGGTAATCGTTTCTTTATGTGTGAAGTCTGCAATGACCACTGGTACCTGCTTACCTCCAATAGTGGAAACCGAATGTGTGCCTCTTTTTTTAAATTCAAAAGGGCTATATGAAAGTTGTTCAATCTCTGGAATATGATGCACCCCTTTCATTCGATTCGCTGGATATCTTTTAACCAAATCCTTACAAACAGGAATTTCTAATTCAGGATCTTCTGTTAAACTTACCCTTATTGTATCTCCAATACCATCTTCTAATAATGTACCAATGCCAATTGCACTCTTAATACGTCCATCTTCCCCATCTCCTGCTTCTGTCACACCCAAATGCAAAGGATAACATTCATTAAACTCCTGTTGCATTTGTTGTACCAATAATCGATAAGCTTGCACCATCACCTGCGGATTACTTGACTTCATGCTTAAAATTATTTGGTGATAATCCAAGCTTCGCGCAATGCGCAAAAATTCCATTGCACTTTCCACCATACCAATGGCAGTATCGCCATACCTACTCATAATACGATCACTTAATGAACCATGATTGGTCCCAATACGCATCGCGGTTCCATGTTCCTTGCAAATAAGAACGAGTGGCGTAAATCTTTCTCTAATGCGTTCAATTTCTTCCAAATATTCCGCATCCGTATATTCAATTTGTTCAAACTTTTTCTTGTCAACATAGTTACCTGGATTCACCCGCACTTTTGCAACAATGGTTGCAGCAATTTCGGCAGCATTGGGTGTAAAATGAATATCAGCGACCAAAGGAATATCATAGCCTTGCGCGTTCAGCGCAGCCTTTATGTTTGCTAAATTTTCAGCTTCTTTTTTACTAGGGGCTGTGATACGAACCAACTCTGCGCCTGCTTGTATACATTTGATGACCTGCGCCACTGTTAAATCCGTATCCATGGTATCCGTGGTCGTCATCGTTTGAACCCGAATAGGATGACCGTTACCAATAATGATATTACCCACTTTCACTTCGCGTGTAAGTAAACGTTGATAGGAAGTTAATGAGTTACAATAGTATTGCATAAAAGAAAAAGTAAAGATAATTATTTTTGTACAAGGAGGCTACCTAATACCTTTTAGAAAGCCCTGTTGCAATAAAATCTTCTTTAGTAAATTAATATTATTATCAGTTAAGTTAGTTGATGTGTTCGACTCGGTATTTAATACAAAAAAATAAGGGTGTTGATTTTCTTCCACATAACCCAATACCCATCCTGCATTTTTATTGGCAGTTGTATCTATTCCAGTAATATAACTCAAACGATAATTTGAATTATCTTCCATCAAAATCATTTTTTTTAATTGTTCTTGTGATTTTTTTTGAAAAAACAACTCTTTAAAATAAATCCTTTTTATTAAACCCAACTGCTCGTCCGGTGTTATAACGATTGACCCATCTTCCCAAAAATGGGTACTGTCGGCGCTTGCGATACCCTTTCCATAATGTAGCGAATCCAGCACTTTTAAAATTTGTTGGCGACCAATGTTGGCAATAACGTCTTTATAAAATTGTGCCGAAACATTTAAATTTAATGAAGTATCATGATGGTTTATGATTCCTTTATCTAATCCAACTAGTGCAGGTATGATAAAAAACGTATTTAATGGCGCGGCTGCAGAATCCTTATACTTTGACAAATTATGAATCGTAAATTGTTCTGTTCCATTTTCAAGTAAGGCAAAACTACCTTGCATACCTGCACTATCCATTAATTGCGCAATAGCAGTGTCATTTTTTACATTATTTGGGTTACATGCATACACCAAAGCAATAAAAAAAGCCGCTTTTAAAAAATTTTGAACCATTGTTTACTTTGATTTTAGAATAGGCAAATTTACCACTTAATATTTACAAAAACACCCCTAACCAGTGTACACTAGTTAGGGGTGTTAAAATATATTTAATTTAAGTGTAACTTATTCAATTCCTAATAACTCCACCTCGAAAATTAAGGTCATCCCTGGACCTATAAATGGACCTGCGGAACGGTCACCATAGGCCAATTCTGAAGGAATAAACAACTTCCATTTGCTACCCACAGTCATTAACTGAACAGCATCCTGCCAGCCTTTGATGACCCCATTTAAAGGGAAGGTAATTGGCTCACCTCTTTGCACTGAACTGTCAAAAATTGATCCATCAATTAAAGTGCCATGATAATGACATTTCACTTTGTTTGATAAGGTGGGCTTAACAGATTCTGTTCCAGCAACCATTACTTCATACTGCATGCCATTGGTCATACTTACAACACCTGGTCTTTTTGCATTTCTTTCTAAAAATTCTTTTCCTACTGCTTTGTTGAATGTGATTTTTTCTTGACTCATATTATCTTGGTATTTTTTGATACAAACATCTAATAAGCTATCAGGTATGATTGACTTTGCAATAACACCTGCGCTAAATCCTTTGTCAAACAAGGCCATATTAATGTCCTGTAAGCCTTGTCCTTTCATACTTTGTGCAACACGAAAGCCCAATGCGTAGGAAGCACTATCTTTTGCAGTTTTTAAAACTACAGCTGCCGCTGTTGCTATTTTTGAAACAGCCGCCTTATTGGTGATTACTGGTTTTGCCGCTACTGCTTTTAATGGAGTTGCTTTTACCACAGCAGGTTTTGTCGTTTGTGCGAAGCCAATGCCAACAAGGCTAATAGAAATCAATATTAATATACTTTTTTTCATGCTTATCATTTGTTAATGAAACGATTAATTTATTTCGACAGGAGGCAAAAATACATCAGAAATGGATTCAAAACCCAACTATCTTGGCAATATTCAGAAACTATTTCAAAAGCTGGCTTAAACAAGCCTGTACCTTGTCTGCACCCATTTTATTTTGAATACTTTTCATCTGATCTGCAATTTGGCTGGTACATAAATTTCCAATACTTCCTTCATGTGTATGTTTCACTTCAGAGGTATAATTAAATTTTTCTGCTTCAATGTCCAAACCTATTTTCTTATAGGCATCCCTAAATGGCATACCTGCATTTACCAATTTGTTTACCTCCTCTACGCTAAATAAATATTGGTATTTTGTATCCGCTAATAAATCTTTTTTAACCTCCATATTTTCAATCATCAAAGAAGCCATCTCTATACAATTTTTAAGTTGGCTGAAGGCAGGGAATAAATGTTCTTTCAAAAGTTGCAAATCGCGATGATACCCTGATGGCAAATTGGTCGTCATCAGCATGATCTCATTGGGTAATGCTTTAATCCGATTGCAATAGGAACGAATTAACTCAAACACATCCGGATTTTTTTTATGCGGCATGATACTCGAGCCCGTAGTTAAGGTATCAGGAAACTGAATAAATCCAAAATTTTGATTCATAAACAAACAGGCATCCATGCTTAATTTAGCTAAAGTGTCTGCAATATTTGCCATGGCCATCGCCGTAATTCTTTCCGCTTTGCCCCTACCCATTTGCGCATAAACTACATTAAAGTTTAAGGATTCAAATCCTAATAATTCTGTAGTTCTAGTACGATTAATTGGGAAGGAAGAGCCATAACCTGCAGCAGAACCTAGAGGGTTTTTATTGACTACATTATAGGCCGCATGCAGCATGGTCATGTCGTCCACCAAGCTCTCCGCATAAGCCCCTAACCAAAGACCAAAGGAAGAAGGCATCGCTAATTGCAAATGCGTATAACCAGGCAATAAATCATTTTTATGCAACTCACTTTTTGTTTGTAATAACTTGAAAAAATCGTTGACCGATGTGCTTAATTGAATTAATTCCGCACGAAGAAAAAGTTTAATGTCAACTAAAACTTGGTCATTTCTACTTCTAGCACTATGTATTTTTTTTCCCACATCTCCCAACTTCGAAGTTAATAATATTTCTACTTGTGAGTGAATATCTTCAACACCTGGTGCTAATGTAAATTTTCCATCTTGAATGCTTTGATATATTTCAACTAGTGCTTTTTTTAATTGTACCAATTCATCCGCTGTCAATAAACCAACTTCTGATAACATGGTAATATGTGCGATTGAACCGAGTACATCATAGGATGCTAAGTATTGATCCATCGCTTGATCATTACCAATGGTAAATTTTTCAATCGCAGATGCGACATCATTATTTTTTTGCCAAAGTTTACTCATGGTTGAAAATTATTGAAAGTAATTGAATATAAGTGGTTACTCCTTCTTTGATTTCGTTTGTAAATATAAATTCATTTGCAGTGTGACTTCTTGCAGAATCGCCAGGGCCCATTTTTAAGGTTGGGAAAGGCATCAAGGCTTTATCTGAAGTAGTCACTGAGCCATAATAACCTTTACCTAGCGCCAACCCTGCTTTGATAATCACGTGATCCAGGGCGATACCGGAGGATCTCATCCGTAAACTTCTTGGGGTAACTTCCGATTTTACATGCTGCCCAATCGTCGCTAATACTTCTTCAAAAGTATATAATTCATTTACACGCACATCCACCACCATCTTACAATTCGATGGCACCACATTATGCTGTTTATTATCTGTTTCAATAACGGTTGCAGTCATTTTTACACTTCCAAGTAAATCTGACACTTTATCAAATTGGTAATTTCTAAACCAATCTAAATCAGTCAATATTTTATACAATGCGTTTTCACCTTCATCCCTTGCCGCATGCCCTGCTTTACCCGTAGCAATCACATCTAATACCATCAGTCCGCGTTCAGCAATGGCAAGTTCCAATTTTGTAGGTTCTCCTACAATTCCAAATTCAATTTTTGGTAATTGGGGTAAAGCCAATTCAATGCCATCATGTCCCGAAATTTCTTCCTCTGCAGATGCAACAAAAATAATATTGTAGGGCAAATTTTCTTTATCATAGAAATATAAAAAGGTAGCCAACAAGCTAACCAAACAACCGCCGGCATCATTACTTCCTAAACCAAATAGTTTTCCTTCCTTTTCAAAAGGGTCAAATGGATCAATGGTATATCCATTATTTGGTTTAACCGTGTCGTGATGTGAATTCAATAATAAAGAAGGCTTGTTGGGATCAAAATGTAAATTAGTCGCCCAAATATTATTGATTAATCTTTCCGTTTTAATTTGTCGCGCTGATAAAAAATCAATTAAAATAACAGCAGTCTTATCCTCTTCCTTACTGAAAGATGGAATGGCTATTAATGATTTTAATAAATCAATGGCGTCATTTTGAAGCGCATTAATTACTTCATGATTCAGTGATATGTTCTTATTAAGTGACATTAGTTCGTTATTGTAGTACCTGCAGTACCATGGATTAATTCATGTAGCTTTTCTGCTTTACCGATGATGACCGATTGCACACCCCCATTCAATGCTAAAAAAGCATTTTCAATTTTTGGTATCATCCCTTCAAAGATGACATTTTCTTTTTTAAGTTGGCTATAAGTTAGGTTATTAATAGATGAAATTACAGAACCCTCATTATTGACATCTGCTAATACGCCTTCTTTTTCAAACCCATAAACAAGGTGCACTTGAAACAATGCAGACATAGCAACCGCAATACTCTGGGCAATCGTATCCGCATTGGTATTAAGCAATTGGCCCGCACCATCATGTGTGATTGGCGCAATAACTAATCTTGATTGATTAGCAAGTTGTTGCTGAATAAATACTTGATTCACTTGGTCAATATCGCCCACAAAACCATAGTCAATATTGGCATTCGCACGCTTATGCGCTTTTATCAAATTACCATCAACACCAGATAGTCCAATTGCATTTACGTGCATCGCTTGCAGTTGTGCGATTATATTTTTATTAATGTACCCTGCATATACCATGGTTACAATTTTCAAAGTTTCCCCATCTGTAATTCTTCTACCTTCTACCATAGTTTGCGCCACACCTAATGTTTCTGCTAAACTTGTTGCCAACTTTCCGCCACCATGCACTAAAATAGCCTGGCCTTCTAGTTTAGAGAAAGCAGTAAGGAAATTTGTTAACATTACTGGATTGTCAACAATATTGCCTCCTATTTTAATAACATATAATTTTTCCATAAAATACTTTCCTTCTATTTGTTTGTTGCCAATAATATTTCCGACAACACCGCTTGTGCTGCCCAAACTCTATTGGACGCTTCTTTGGTCACCAAACTATTTGGACCATCTAATATTTCGTCACTTAACTCCACATTTCTTCTCACTGGCAGACAGTGCATCACTTTTGCATTATTAGACACCGCTAATTTTGCATTGGTTAACATCCAATTCGCATCTGTGCATAGCACTTTACCATAATCTTGATAGCTACTCCAGTTTTTTACATATACAAAGTCGGCATCTTTTAATGCTTCATCTTGATGATGCGTTATGGTAGCCCCCTTCGTATACGCCTCAGCCAATTCATACCCTTCGGGGTGCGTAATCACAAAATCAGCCTCCCCCCATGCATTCACCCACTCACTAAAACTATTTGCCACACATTGAGGTATTGACTTTATATGTGGTGCCCAAGTTAAAACAACCTTAGGCTTTCTATTTGTAAATTTGGCGCTCAAATCCATCGTCTCTTGTATCGTTATAATGTCTGTCAAAGATTGAAGCGGATGCAAGGTTGCACTCTCTAAACTTACAACAGGAATACCAGCATATTTAATAAATTGATGAATAATATGCTCACTATAATCAGCTGATTTATCTTGTAAACTAGGAAAAGTACGAATGCAAAGAATGTCAAAATAATTTCCCAATACGGGTGCTGCATCTTTAATGTGTTCGACGGTTGTTCCATTCATAATGGCACCTTCCATAAATTCTAATGCCCAACCTTCCTTATCAACATTAAAAAGTATTGGCTCCATGCCTAAATTTTGCGCCGCTACCTGTGTGCTTAATCTTGTTCTTAAGCTTGGATTAAAAAAAAGTAAGCCAATGCGTTTATGGGCACCTAAATTTTTATCCAACAAAGGTTGTTGTTTATAGGATAATGCCTTTTTGACCAAAGCATTAATATTAGCCACATCCTTTACTGAAATAAACTGTTTCATTTGCTTAGTCTTTCTTTTGCTTCAATACTTGAATTGCATTATTCAAGCCTGTTAAAAATAAATTGATATCCTCCATGCTAATTGCTAAGGAAGGCAATAGTCTTATTACATTTGGTTTTGCTTCCCCTGTAAATATTTTTAAATCATTCAATAATACCTTACGTACATCTTCTAGTCCCGCTTCCATTTCAAAACCAATCATTAATCCACGCCCTCTTACCGCTTTAACCCCTTCTGTATTTTTTAATGCATTGATTAAATAGGCCCCTTTTTCTTCGGCGGCTTTAATTAAATGATCCTGTTGCATCACTTCAATGACCGCAAGTGCTGCTGCACAGGCTAATGGATTTCCTCCAAAAGTGGTTCCCAACATACCAAACTTGGCTTGAATATGCGGTGCTATTAATATACCTCCAATCGGAAAACCGTTACCCATGCCCTTTGCCATTGAATAAATATCTGCATTTACACCAGCACGATCATGCGCAAAAAATTGACCAGACCTGCCATAACCACATTGTACACTATCCGCAATATAAACTGCGCCAAAATCGTCACAACATTTTCTGATGGCTTGCAAAAAAGTATCATCAGCTTCATAAATACCTGCAACCCCTTGAATGCCTTCAATAATTACCGCTGCAATACTTGTTCCTTGCGCTGCAAAACAATTTTGCAAGGCTACAATATCATTAAAAGGCAAAAAGATAATATTATCTGTTTCATTCACAGGCGCAACAATACTTGGATTATCAGTCGCAGCCACTGCCAATGAAGTACGACCATGAAACGCTTTTTTAAAGGCGACTATTTTTTTTCTGCCAGTATGAAATGAAGCTAATTTTAATGCATTCTCATTTGCTTCAGCGCCACTATTACAAAGGAATAATTGAAAATCCTTTTTCCCACTAATGTTATTCAACGAAGTTGCCAATTCTTCCTGAATGGGCATCACGACCGAATTTGAATAAAATGCAATTGCATGCAATTGATCCTCAATTCGCTTTACCCAATGAGGTTGCGTATGCCCTATGCTAATGACTGCATGCCCACCATACATGTCTAAATATTCTTGTCCTTTGTCGTCCCATACGCGACTGCATGCAGCTTTGGTAATTGCGATGGGATTTATAGGATACACGTTAAATAAAGACATACTATTAAAATTTATTGTAAAGAAAAACAGCTATTGCGTAATATGAAATTTAGCTGTGACCATTTATTTATCTTGTTGTTAAAAATAATTTGCTTTTAATTGTAAGCCCGCAGCTTCATCAATTCCAAAAATCAAATTCATATTTTGCACCGCTTGACCTACCGCACCTTTTAATAAATTGTCAACCGCTGAATGAATGGCAATTTTATTTCCTTGTTGCTCAATATGTATTAAACACTTATTGGTATTGACTACTTGTTTTAAATCAATATTGCTTTTTGACACATGTGTAAATGTGTGACCTTCATAGTAAGTATGATACAAATCATATAAAGCGTCCAAACTTAGATCCGCACTTACCACCGATGTTACAAAAATGCCTCTTGTAAAATCACCTCTCCAAGGAACAAAATTTACTTCCGCATTTTGATTGCCTTGCAATTGCGCCAAACTTTGAACAATTTCATTCAAATGCTGATGCTGTAAAGTTTTGTAGGCTTGAATATTATTGGCCCTCCAACTAAAATGACTGGTATTAGATAAACCTTGTCCTGCACCCGTGGAACCAGTGATACCTGTTGTATAAACCTCCTTTAATAAACCTTTCGCAGCCAATGGCAATAATCCTAATTGTATTGCAGTAGCAAAACAACCCGGATTCGCAATATTAGTGGCCGACTTAATTACTTCTCTTTGTAATTCAGGTAAGCCATATACAAAGTTTCTATCCCCAATTGATGCCGAACCAGCTAATCTAAAATCTTGTGAAAGATCAATAATTTTTATACTTGCTTTTATTTCATTTTCAATTAAAAACTTGTTGGCATCCCCATGTCCTACACATAAAAACAATACATCAATATTCTGATCCAATGTGTTTGTAAATTTCAATTGGGTGTCGCCCAATAAATCAGCATGCACCTGGCTCACTAATTCACCAGCACTACTTGTGCTATGCACAAAAGAAATATGCGCAATTGGATGTCGCAACAATACACGTAGTAATTCACCACCTGTATAACCTGCACCTCCAACAATACCAATATTTACTTTTTGCATTTGATTAATTTTATAATTCTTTCGATAATAAATTACTTTTTATTTTCTTCTTTAACGTAATGAAAAATGGCAGTTTGGTTACCAAATATTTTGGTGAACCCTCTAACATCTGCACCCGTCCAACCTGTATTCATTTCGCCATACTTGCCAAACTTCGCACTCATTAAATCGTTCGCTGATTCAATGCCAATGATTTGAAAACGATAGGGATTTAACTGAATAAACACTTCTCCTGTGACCTGTGCTTGTGAATTATTTAAGTAAGCTTCAATGTCACGCATCACAGGATCTAATATTTGACCCTCATGCAACCAGTTGCCATAGAACTGTGCCAACTGATCCTTCCAAGACAATTGCCATTTGGTTAACACATGTTTTTCTAAAGCATGATGCGCTTTTAAAATAACCATGGGTGCCGCAGCTTCAAAACCCACACGACCTTTAATACCAATAATGGTATCACCCACATGTATATCACGACCAATACCATAAGCACCCACAATCGATTGTATATATTGAATCGCTTCAGTAGGATGTGCGAAAGATTGACCATTTACTTTATTAATTTCTCCATGCGCAAACCCGATGACCATTTCCTCCGAAGCCCCTTCCTTGGTCATTTGCGTTGGCCATGCGCTTTCAGGCAACATTCCTTTTGAGTTCAGGGTTTCCTTTCCACCAACACTGGTACCCCACAATCCTTTATTGATGGAATACGCTGCTTTTTCAAAATTCATTTCCACCCCCTTGGCTTTTAAGTATTCAATCTCTGCCTCTCTACTTAATTGCAAATCACGAATAGGTGTTAAAATTTCAACACCTGGAATCATGATATTAAAAATCATATCAAATCGAACTTGGTCGTTACCCGCACCTGTACTTCCATGTGCGACTAACTTAGCACCCACTTTTTTTACATGCTCCGCGATGTGTAAAGCCTGACTTAATCTTTCGGCACTTACACTCAAAGGATAGGTATTGTTTTTTAAGATGTTACCATAAATCAAGTATTTAATAATACTATCATAATAACCTTTGACTGCATTAACAGTGGTATGTGTTTTTACGCCCAATGCATAGGCATGCGTTTCTACTTTTTTTAAATCTTCCTCAGAAAAACCACCGGTATTCACAATCACGCTATGCACTTCCAATCCTTTTTCAAGCGTTAAGTACTTAACACAATACGTAGTGTCTAAACCGCCACTAAATCCTACGACAACTTTTTCCATAATAATTATTTTTTTCTAAGCCAACTTATGAATTTACTGTTATTGATTTTAGTAAATAAATTAGCATCTTCATTTTTATCCGAAATCTCTACAACCGCTTCTTTTTGGTTTGTATCCTGTTTAGGCTCATATAACATGGCGGTACACATACAATTTTTTCGATCCTTACTCATTAAAATATCATAATTCACGCAGCTTTTACAGCCTGCCCAGAATTCTTCATCATCTGTTAATTCGCTATACGTGACTGGCTCATACCCCAATTCACTATTTATTTTCATCACCGCTAAACCAGTCGTTAATCCAAAAAGTTTTGAATTTGGATACCTGTCTCTAGAAAGTTGAAAAATGGTATGTTTAATTTTTTTTGCAATCCCTGTTTTACGATACGCGGGCGCAACAATTAAACCACTATTCGCTACAAATTGTCCATGTTGCCAGGCTTCAATATAACAAAAGCCCACCCATTCTCCAGTGGCTGTAACAGCGATGACCGCTTTACCTTCTTGAATTTTTTGGGATACATATTCCGGGCTTCTTTTAGCAATACCTGTGCCACGTGCTTTAGCTGAAGATGCCATTTCGTCGGTGATGTTTGTAGCATACACAGTATCCCCACTATCGGCTATTCGAACTATAATGTTAGGTTCCAATGATGTAAATTAATTTAAATGAATGAACAGATATGGCTGTAGAAATGAATATGTCGGGGATTTTTCCACTGATAGGGGCAACTGCCAATTGCTCGTCCTATCAGAATTCACGTCGGAAAAAGAACTTATCCAATCTTGGAAAGTTCATTGTCCTAATTCTGTTCAAAACAGGAACAGGTGCATTATTGGCACTTGTAAAAAGGGTATGTTGATTCGCCTGTTTCATTTAATAAGATCCTTATTTAAGGAATGAGGTGTAAAAATATAAAATAATTAGATAAATAGCCTCCTTTTGAGTTAAAAACTTGCCTTTTGCACCATTTATAGAACGATTATCCAGTAAAAGAATAGGTGTTAGTTTCCAACTAAGGCTTTTGAGGTGTAATTTTGTACAATAAGAAATTTAATACAAACATTATGAAAAAATCAATGATTGCCTTGTCCATTAGCATAAGCATGTTTTTAATCGCTTGCGGCAACGAGACGAATAATCCAGCAAGTACTGCAACCAATAGCAATACCATGGCTACAATGACCGCAGATACAGCAATTGAAAAAACCTATGATGTTAAAATATTGGATAACAAAAAAGATCCTACATGCGGAATGCCAGTTACTGCAGGCGTAAGCGATACGGCGCACTATAAAAATAAAGTGATCGGATTTTGCGCTACTGAATGCAAAGCCGAATTTTTAAAAAATCCAGAAGCAAATATTGCAGCAGCTGAATTAATAAAATAATTGGGATATGATTCACTAATGCATTGCTATAATTAGTCATGGGGTGCAGCGAAACAATATTCGTTAAATTTATAAATGCATCCTGGATAATTTACCTTAGCTACAAATTATTTTAAAATAGTTTGTAGCTTTTTTTTAAAGGCATTCGCCATTCGATAAAATCCAAGATCCGTTAAATGAACGCCATCTACGGTGCCTTCTCCATCCTCCCCAATAAGGCCTTTGGAAGGCAAGTAATAAATATTTTTATCCCCCTCATTTTTTAAAGTAGTGTACGCTTTATTAAAATGCTGGTTGACCAATTTAATTTTTTCATCCATGCTAGATACAAAACGCGCAAATGGATAATCTATTTGTTCAACCAATAAAATGGGTGTTGCAGGTTTGATTTTTCTGAGCAATTTTAAAAATGGTAAAGTCCTTTCTCCTGCTTGTTCAGATGTTAAGTTAGGACCACAATCAATCACATAACAAGCTGCATCTATATGAGACATAATCACGGCCAACATGGAATCTAAAAGTCCATTACCGCTAAATCCTAAATTAATGGTTTCCCTTTGTAAGCCGCGTTCAATAATTGCTGGATAAGCCATACCACTGCGCATTGCCGAAGCACCTTGCACAATACTAGTGCCATAAAATACAATTGGTTTTTTATTGGCAAAAACGGAATTGGTTACATTTTGAATCATTGCATTTGAATCAATGCCTAATAATACAGAATCAGTGGTTTCATAGTCAGGGAGGTACATTAAAAATTGCTTGACACTGCCATCTAGGCCTTTAATGATGGACGCCTCTTGATACACCGGGTTGTTGGGTTTGCCAATGCCCACGTAATACCATTGCTTATTATCCAAAGCATATAAATCAACACCCTTGACTAGTGTAGCCGCTACATGCGGGTAGCTTGCCTTATCTCCCGTTTTCCATTTTGCGCTTATTTGTTTTGAATTGGATTCAAAATAAATAGCAATGCCTGTCGAGTTCGTACTGAATTGCCAAACCGGCATACGCAATAGCGATTCCAAACTATCCGGGAAACGACGATAAGTAGTTTGATTCGGGAAAGGCCTTCCTAAAATAGTAAGTCCTTGAATGGTATGAAATTTTATTGGCGCCTGCGCCGCACTACTAAAAACAAAAAACAGTGCAGCAAATAATAAATTATATTTTTTCATGTTTTAAACTTTGCAGTCTAAATATAATAAAAAAATATGCGAAATACGATCTAATAAAAGGAAGCAAGAAAATGCCTAACTAAACAGATAGGCAATATCATCCTTGGTTAAAGATTTTACAAAACCTTCTTCATCTGAAATCAAATCCTTAGCCAAGGAGCGTTTGCGATCCTGCAATTTTAATATCTTATCCTCTACCGTATCATTACATATCATACGATACGCAAATATATTTTTTGTTTGCCCAATACGATGCGTACGATCAATCGCTTGTTGTTCTACCGCAGGATTCCACCAAGGATCAACAATATATACATAATCAGCTGCAGTTAAGTTTAATCCCACGCCACCTGCTTTCAATGAAATCAGGAATACCCTACAATTCTCATCATTTTGGAAACGTTCAATAGCGCGCTCTCTTTCCTGGATGGAACTACTTCCATCAAAATATTCGTAATCAATGCCCAATTTGGTTAGCTCTTCTTTAATTAAAGCAAGCATGCCTAGAAATTGAGAGAAAACCAATGCCTTATGCCCGCCAATATTTTCAGCAATTTCACGCGTAAGCTCATCTAACTTAACAGAAGCATTCGGATAATTCTCCTCTT
>SYEV01000040.1 GCA_005800655.1 Bacteroidota bacterium | reverse complement strand
GTACTTATTATATGAATAGCAATGGACTAGATCAATATATTGTTGAAAAGTGCTACAACCAAGCAAAAATGGCACGGAAACTGCATATCCCTATCACCACTTTTATGATAGCACAGGATCCTTATTTGCAAAAATTTGTGAATGCATTTACAGAAGCTAATCAAGGCAAAGCATTTTATACCGGGCTGAAAGGATTAGGGGAAATGATATTTGAAGATTACGAAACTAATAGAAAAAAGAAACTTAAATAAATAGCTTAACCGCATTCTTATGAAAATTGAAAAAATTAAAACATTAGGGGATTTAAAAAAACAAGGTTACCAAAGCAAAAGCATTAAAGATGAATTAAGAGACAATCTAATTTTAAAAATAAAAGAAGGTGTACCTGCATTTGAAGGGATTCATGGTTTTGAGGAAACAGTGATTCCGGAATTAGAAAGAGCCATTTTATCAAAACACAATATTAATTTATTGGGATTAAGAGGTCAAGCTAAAACCAAACTAGCCCGATTGATGATTAAACTATTGGATGAATACATTCCATTTGTTGCAGGTTCTGAAATTAACGACGACCCATTACATCCAATATCAAGATTTGCAAAAGATACCATTCATGAAAAAGGCGATGCCACTCCTATTGCATGGTTGCATCGTGATGAGCGTTTCTTTGAAAAACTAGCAACCCCAGATGTTACCATTGCAGATATCATTGGTGATGTGGATCCTATAAAAGCAGCTAACTTAAAATTATCATACGCTGACGAACGCGTGATACATTTTGGTATGATTCCTAGAGCAAACAGAAGCATATTTGTTATTAATGAGCTTCCTGATTTACAAGCCAGAATTCAAGTGGCTTTATTTAATATTTTACAAGAAGGTGATATCCAAATTAGGGGCTTTAAACTTAGAATGAATTTAGACATTCAATTCATTTTCACCGCTAATCCTGAGGATTACACCAATCGTGGTAGTATTGTGACCCCATTAAAAGACAGAATCGGATCACAAATATTAACACACTATCCTAAAAATATTTCAGTTGCTAAAAAAATAACCGAGCAAGAAGCTAAATTAAATCCAACGCAAAAGGAAATAATTTATGTTCCGAATTTGGCTAAGGACATCATTGAACAGATCAGCTTTGAAGCAAGAGAAAGTGAATATATAGATGCTAAAAGCGGCGTGAGTGCAAGGATGACGATTAGCGCTATGGAAAACTTAATAAGTGCTGCTGAAAGAAGATGTTTAAAAAATGGATTGAAAAAAACAAGTGTGCGATTATCTGATTTTATGGGAATTATTCCTGCCATTACAGGTAAAATTGAGTTGGTCTATGAAGGAGAACAGGAAGGCGCCGAAGTAATTGCTACTCATTTAATTGAAAAAGCAATTAACTCGCTATTTAAAAATCAATTCCCTAAAATAAGTAAAATAGAAAAGCAAAATGAACGTAATGCTTATTCCGACTTATTAGATTGGTTTATTGCAGAAGGGGGCTTTGAATTATATGAGGATTTTGATGAGAAGCAATACAATAAGATCCTTGACGAAGTAAAACCTTTAGATGCCCTAATAAAAAAATATGCACCAGATACCGTTAAGGAAGATGCCTACTTTATGAAAGAATTTATTCTATGGGCGTTGGTAGAAAACAAAAAGTTAAATAAGGAGAAATTAACTGAAGGCTTCTCATTCAAAGATATCCTTGGGCATTTAATCAACAAGATGTAAGCTTAGAAATATGCCTTTTTAGATTTCCACTAGTCGAATTTTATCGAATTGTATTGATTTTTTTAATATCTTAATAGTTCAAAATATTCCAATATAATATTGGCATTATTTTAAAACTTACGATGCTAAAACCAAATGCAATGAACCAACTTGTTAAAAAGACATTCGCTATAATTTTTGTAGCTTTTTCATTTACCCAATTAAATGCGCAAACACCTAAGAAATTAGAGTTGCTATTTTTAGGACATGACAGTAAACATCACAACTCCGATGTTTTAGCAAGCATTATGTCAAAAGAATATTTTAAAAAAGGAATTAATATTACTTACACCAACAATATTAATGATTTAAATGAAAAGACACTTAAACCATACGACGGTCTAATACTTTATGCAAATTATGATACCATAAGTTCAAATCATGCTGCCGCTTTATTGAATTTTGTAAAAAATGGAAAAGGCTTTATTCCTATTCATTGCGCCTCCTATTGTTTTAGAAATAACCCAGAGGTAGTTGAATTAATTGGCGGCCAATTTAAAGAACATGGCTATGACTCCTTCCCTTCCGTTTTTAAAGATTATAATCATCCATTGATTAAAAATATTACCCCTTTCTATACCAAGGATGAGACATACACGCATACGCAATTAAGTAAAAATATTACTGTACTTACTGAAAGAAAAGACGGCAATAGAAAAGAACCCTACACTTGGATCCAAAATTTTGGTAAAGGCAAAGTTTTTTATACAGCCTATGGTCATGATGAGAACACCTTTAATAATGCACAGTTTTTAAAATTAGTAGAGAATGGTATTCTATGGGCGGTGAATGATAATGCAATCGCAAACTTAAAAGCATACACCATTGCTACCCCAACATATACTGAAGCAATTATTCCAAATTATGAAAAAAGAAATCCTGTTCCCAAATACCAAGGTGCATTAACGCCAGCACAATCGCAATCTTTAATACAAATTCCTGTTGGGTTTGATTTGCAACTTTTTGCATCAGAGCCATTAATCATTAACCCAATTTATATTAATTGGGATGAAAAAGGTCGCTTATGGGCGATTGAAACCGTGGATTATCCCAATGAAGTCAGAGAAAACAAGGAAGGTGGCCAGGATAAAATTGTGATATTAGAAGATACTGACCATGATGGCAAAGCGGATAAGTCAACCGTTTTTGCGGATAAATTAAACATACCTACGAGCTTTACTTTTTCCGATGGTGGTATTGTTGTTGCACAAGCGCCTTACTTTTTATTTTTAAAAGATACCGATGGAGATGATAAAGCGAATATAAAAGATACCATCTTATCCGGCTGGGGTATTTCAGATACACATGCAGGCCCATCTAATTTGAGATATGGACTTGACAATAAATTATGGGGAACGGTTGGGTATTCCGGATTTGTCAATGCCAAAGGAAAAGATACCACCGAGTTTAGCATGGGTATTTATAGTTTCAAGCCGACTACTAAAAAAGTAAATGACATTGAATTTTTAGGAGGCACTACTAATAACACCTGGGGCTTAGGCTTTACCGAGGAATTTGACATATTTGCATCCACTGCAAATAATACCCATAGTGTATTTTTTGGTGTTCCAAAAAGAGTATTAAAAAATGGTTATGCTGAAAAATTAGGTACTGAAAAAATTGACGCCCACTATGCAATGCATGTGGTAACTAAAAATTTAAGACAGGTGGATGTGTTTGGTGGTTTTACTGCAGCTGCTGGACAAAGTATTTATACGGCAAGAAATTATCCATCAGAATTTTGGAATAAAGTAGCATTGGTTTGTGAACCCACCGGAAGATTAATTCATAAAAATTTTATTGAACAAGTTGGCTCTGGATTTAAAGAAAAAGGCGATGGATGGAATTTAGTAGCAAGCGCTGATGAATGGTTTGGTCCTATACAATCCGAAGTGGGTCCTGATGGCAATGTTTGGATTACTGATTGGTATGACTTTATTATCCAACACAACCCTACCCCGAAGGGTTTTGATAATGGCAAAGGAAATGCGCATATTAATCCATTACGTGATCATGAACGTGGCCGTATTTATCGTTTGGTATATAAGGATGGCGCTGTGAATGCCCCAATTAGTTTATATAAAAATGACAAAGCAGGATTATTAAAAGCATTACGTAACAATAATATGTTTTGGAGAACTACTGCACAGCGTTTATTGGTTGAAAATAAAGACCTATCTGTTGCGCCTGATTTAATTAATATTATCAATACGAGTAATGTGGACGCCGCTGGCGTGAATGCACCTGCGATTCACGCTTTATGGACTTTACATGGTTTAGGTTTATTGAAAAATAATGCAAATGCCATTGCCGCTGCAACAAAAGCATTAAGTAACAATTCTGGCGGTGTGCGTAAGGCTGCGGTAGAAGTGCTTAAAGAAACACCTACTGCATTAAATGCATACCAAAATGCAAAAGTATTTGAGGACATTGATTACAGAGTTCGCCTTGCTGCTGTTATTGCCATTGCCGATATGAAACCATCTACCGAAGCATATACCATTTTGAATAAAATGTTATTGGTTAAAGAAAATACAGATGATAAATGGATCAATCTTGCATTAAGATCAGCAAGAGGGGCACATATAAAAATGAGCAAAGAAAAAAATGCTGTAGCCAAGATCATTGACCAAACCATTAATATTTCAGTGATTAAAAATCAAATGAAATATGATTTAACTGAATTTACTGTAAAAGCAGGCAGTACCATTAAAATTAATTTCATCAATGTGGACTATATGCAACACAACCTATTAATATTAAGACCAGGCTCAAAAGAAAGAGTGGGCGCTGCAGCTGATAAAATTGCCATGGATCCCAATGGCGCTGAATTAAATTACGTTCCTAAAATGTATGAAGTACTTCACGCTACCCCATTAGTGAATCCACAAAAAACATTTTCAATGACCATTAATGTTCCAGACAATGTTGGCGACTACCCTTATATATGCTCATTCCCTGGTCATTGGAGAATCATGAATGGCGTGATGAAAGTAATTGCAAAATAAATTAACTATGAAAAAAATAAATATTGCTATTGTTGGCTTAGGATTTGGTGCAGAATTTATTCCTATTTATCAAAAGCATCCACTGGCAAATATGTATGCCATTTGTCAAAGAGACGAAGCTAAATTAAATGCGATTGGAGATGCTTTTAATATTGAAAAAAGATATTCCAATTTTGAAGACTTATTAAAGGATCCAAATGTGGATGCAGTTCACATTAATACACCCATTCAAAGTCATGCGGAACAAACCATCAAAGCATTAAATGCTGGCAAACATGTTGCTTGTACAGTACCTATGGCAACAACGGTGGAAGAATGCCGTATGATTTGCGAAGCAGTTCAAAAAAGTGGCAAAACATATATGATGATGGAGACTGTTGTGTATAGTCGCGAGTATCTTTTTGTAAAAGAAATGTTCGACAAGGGTGAATTAGGGAAAATCCAATTTGTTAGAGCCACACACCAGCAAGAAATGGCAGGATGGCCAGGCTATTGGGAAGGCTTGCCTCCTATGCATTACGCAACTCACTGTGTAGGTCCAATTGTTGGTTTGATTGGCAAGGAAGCTAGTCACGTTTCATGTGTTGGATCTGGAAGAATTGATGAAAATTTAATTCCAAAATACAACTCTCCTTATGCGGTTGAAAGCTGCCATATTCAATTTAGAAATTCAGATGTGGCTGGCGAAGTAACCCGCTCCTTGTTTAATACGGCCAGACAATACAGAGAAAGCTTTGATGTTTATGGTTCTAAAAAAAGCTTTGAGTGGTCGCTCGTCGAACATGAAAAACCAGTGATACATACTGGCGAAATTCCTTCAAGAGTTTCAGTACCTGATTATGCCCATTTATTGCCAAAGGAAATACAATCCTTTACCATGCAAGGGGTATATGATTCAGAAAGCAACCAACACTTATCTTTCATTCAAGGGTCAGGACATGGTGGATCCCACCCTCATTTGGTAAATGAGTTTTTGAAAGCTTTAAATGAAAATAGATCCCCTTTCCCCAATGCCAAACAATCGGCTAACATCACTTGTGTTGGCATTTTAGCACATGAATCCGCATTAAAAGGAGGCATAAAATTAGAGATGCCTGAATTTACATTCAATTAACTGATGAATGCTAGATATAAAGCTAACATAAATCATATTTTTGGGGATTTTTAGCTTCTATTTTTGTGTTGATATTATTTTTATCAACACAAAACATGAATCATGAAAATAGATTTAATAAAATACCATTTCTTTTCAAAAGTAGGCATTTATACGCTCGGTGTGGTATCCATTTTAATTGGAACCTACCAT
>SYEV01000004.1 GCA_005800655.1 Bacteroidota bacterium | reverse complement strand
GCTGCAATATTAATAGCATTATAGGTAAGCGCCTTGTTCGTATAGTCAATAACGTTTATGTAATTTTTTTCTGCTAAATATAATTTAGCTAATTCAGTATATGCGCCTGTTTTATATTCGGCCGATAAAGTAGCTAAATCAAAACCATCTTTTGCATCAACCGAATTGCCTAATGCCGCATTAATGATGCCATAGTAATAGTTAGCACTGCCATTATGGGTATCAATGCTTAAAGCCTTTTTAACTAAAGCTAAAGCAGTAATATAATTGTGGTTGCGATATTGCAAGGACGACATTTTAACCAAGGCTAGTAAATTATTACTATCCATTTTAAGTGAAGTGGCAAGCGCCGCCTCTGCTTGGTCATATAATTTTTGATCCATCAATTCCTTACCCTTAATATAAAAACCATTCGCGTTGTTCCAATCAAAATTGGAAGGCGACTCTACAGGGCGACTCAATACATTGGAACTAGGCGCGCTGCTATAATTCAATTTAACGCCACCAATGCTCAATGCATAGTCGCCTTGATTTGGATTGTATTTAACGGAATCAACAAAATTAATAGTGGGTGCTAAGGAAACTTGTTTTGAATAGATCACTTTATCGCCTACTTTAATTTCTATCGCATCATTGATTTGTTGTACAGGACAAAATAAAATTTTAAGCCAGCCATTGTTCTGAACCATATTCAACGCACCATAAACAGAAGCTTCTACCATGCCCTTGGTTTTATTCACTGCATACCAATATTCCTTCCAAGTATCGGTGCTATAAGGTGCAAAGTTCACATGCTTAAACGGCGTGAACGTGCTCTTCTCTGCATTTTGATTAAAGAGTTTACCCGATTGTACTTCAGTGTATTGTTGGTCCGTATCAGTTAAGTATTTTTCCCAAATCATTCCTTGACGTGATAAGCCCCAGATCCATATTTTTTTACCGGCCTTGTCATCATGATTACCATAACGAACCATGCCATAATCATCATCATGCCAATAGGTACCAAAAAAATTAGTGTACTTACCAAAAACATGGTAGGATTTATACGTACCAAAATTATTGTTATTGTAAAATGCAATGTTTTTCCCATTGTCCTTATTAATAGGCCAGTCATTGTATTCTCCTTCATGGCCAATGTATTTCGTACCTGGATAAATGTATTCCAAATTACCACTCACTTTTAAACCCACATTCATCCAATGATAATAAGGCTGCTCTGTAGGTGTACTATTATACCAAAAGGATTGGGTAGTAAAAAAAGCTTTGTCCTTAGGAACGTTAATTTCCATGCGCCAATTGGTGAGCGTTAATAAATCAAGTACGCCAATGGTACAACTAACACTACCATCCTCTTTTTTAGTAATAACATAATCTACTGGAGTAGCACAATTAGGCGTGTGGCCAATAATACCATAGTTGGCTTCAATACCACCACTGGTCCAAGGACCGCGCATAGCAACATCTCTGAATTTAACGGTATGATTATAATATAAAAAAGGCTCGTTGGTTTTTTTATCTATCGCGGCCCAAATTTTACCTCCAACTTCAGGTAGAATTAAAATTTTGATAAAATCATTTTCAATCTCTACTACTTTCCATTTTTTTTGGACACCCGTTTCAGTGAAACCATCAAAACGGAAGTAGGGATAAATTTTAGAAAAATTCGCAATAGGATCAGGATCCGAAAAAGGATAGGTGATGAATTCTTTTTGATATTCACTGAACTTTGCATCCTGCTGCGCGTAAACAAAATTGTGGTTTGATAATATCAAACATAGCACAAAGCCAATTAGGTATTTCATAAAATAGATTTAACGTACTTACCTATGAAATTAGAAAAATTAGCGCAGTAATCGTGTAATCGAAACAGAAATTTTTCTCGCGAATGCTACATTAAATGAAAGCTAAAGCTTGTTCCGCATCCATTACAGGAATAGTGCTTTTTTTAAACCCTTTCTTATCCCTTGAAACGATGAGACTTATCTTAGGTGTTGATTTAGCTGAAATATATTGCACACCATCTTCAAAATCATCAAAACCGGAATTGACTGCCTTATTGATGACAATTTGATCAGTTGCAATAATTGCAGTGCATTTTAATAAATCTTGAATGATTAATAAACATTTATTATGGACTATTTTATTTATGCGAAGTATATAATAAATAGTGGTATAAGAAGTAGCTGAAATATAAATTTTAATTTTATTTTCTTTCGCTAATCTATATAATTCAATAGCACTAATATCGAATGGTGCGCGCGCTGCAAAAATATCAATGATTATATTGGTATCTAAAAATAGATGCTTCATTTTAGTTTATTATATTTTTCTAATAAGTAGTTCCCAATCTCCTTTTTATAATCATAGTCTGCAGGCAAACTTATTATACCTCTATATTTTTCAATCACACTATTTAACTTTTTGGGGCTACCCTTTATATTATTTTTAGATTTTTCAGTGGCCACCGCTTTTAAATAATTCTCCACCATGGACGATAAACTTGTATCCGCTTTTTTGGCGTATTTTTTTGCATTGTAAATCACGGCATCATCCATGACTAGGGTTAATTTCGTTTTCATTACACGTGTAATTTTGTATATAAATGTACGTGTAAATAGGTAGATAATAAAAAATAAATGCTGGGATAAATCCTTTAGAATCCTTTCTAGGAAGTATATTTGTGCCATGGGGCAGAAAAAATTAATCAAGTTCGCAGCGATCAAGGAATATGAGAATGTATTGGAATACCCCCAAGGCATGCCAGGCAAATGGAACTCCTTTTTTGAAAACCTAGCCACAGGCCCCTACCCAATTTCATTAGATGAACTTGCGGTTGTCAAAAGCGATACGCCGACACAAACACCAATCAAACCGCTTACATTGGAACTGGCTTGTGGGCGTGGTGAATACGCAGTAGGATTAGCACGTATGTTTCCAGATCAAAATTTTTTAGGATTAGATGTCAAAGGAAATCGCATTTGGAAAGGTGCCAGTATTGCGAATAAAGAAGGAATTAAAAATGTAGCTTTTGTAAGAACACAAATTGAAAAAGCCATTCAATATTTTTCAAAGGAGGAGGTAAATGAGATATGGATTACATTCCCCGATCCGCAATTGAGATTGTCCAAAGCAAAGAAGCGTCTAACACATCCGCAATTTTTAAGATTATACCAGCAATTTTTAAAACCCGACGGATCAGTGCATTTAAAAACAGATAGCCCCAATCTTTTTGAATTTACCATGGCAGTGATTAAGTTGTTTGACTTAAACTTAATCAAGCATAGTGAGGATATTTATGGGGAACAAAATATAGACCCAAGATGTGCGATCAAAACTTATTACGAAGGTTTAAATATAGCCGGGAGCAATCGAATCCATTATATTGAATTTAAGATTGACAAGGAATTGCCCAAAGCCAAGGATGAAATACTGAAGGAAATTATTGCTGCATTTGAAGTGACCGAAACCCATGATGCTAAAAGAGAAAGAGGGATAAAGCCAATAAATTGATTTAGTCCAAACAAAAATGTCGAACATCTGTTATAAGGGATAAGGGACTACAGAAAATTAAATTAATGATTGAAGGAATACAATATTATAAGGACCCGGATGGAAAATGGGTATTTACAGCAGCTTACCACAAGGAAAGAGGGTATTGTTGTGGTAATGCGTGCAGACATTGTCCCTATCAATATGAAGCGGTACCAGAGCCAGTTAAAACAAGGATGTTACTTATAAGTGAATTAAGTAAAATTAAAAGTCCCCATGCAATACACGGCAAAGACGAATGATTTTTTTCAAAACGTATTTGATGTCGTACGTCTTATTCCCAAAGGCAGGGTTACCAGCTATGGAGCCATTGCAAAGTATTTAGGTACTGGCGGAAGCTCCCGCATGGTAGGCTGGGCGATGAATGCATCTCATCATGTAAAACCAAAAGTGCCGGCACACCGTGTTGTAAATAGAAATGGCATGTTAACAGGTAAGGCGCATTTTGAAACCCCTACTAAAATGCAGGAACTCTTAGCCAAAGAAAAAATAAAAGTCCAAAACGAAACCGTACTTGACTTTGAAAAACTATTCTGGGACCCAGTAATTGAATTGGGGCTTTAATAACATTATGAATTAACTTTAGGTGCGGTAAACACTAGCGGTCAAAAAATGATGATAAATCCAAATGAATCTCTGAAACTTATTAATCAATATTTTCAAAAGCCATAAATCATGAATAACAATATAATAATGGAAGCTGCAGGTATTGATTTTTTGATTGGGCCAAGTAAAATGACAAAAAAGGACTTTCAAGAAATAAGCGCATATATAAAGAAACACAAGATAGAAAATTCTAAAAAAATAATTAAAGGCAAAAAAAGAATAAGATTGTAAAATAAAACATCCAGTTCGATTTAAATAAAGAGCCCGTGCGATAAATTTCGCGCGGGCTCTTTATTTATTATAACAAAATGAATTACATTAACTCTTATTATAATGAAGATTAGATTTTAGCTATAGTAAGGCTTAATCATCATATATACCAACGGGCCAGTCACTGCTACATAAAACCACAAAGGCCAGGTACGTTTTGCCATTTTTTTATGCGCTTCAAACTCCCCTGTCAACGCACGATAAGTAGTGAATAGAATAAAAGGCAGGATCACTGCGGCTAAAACAATATGTGTTGATAAAAGAATTAAATATAAAGGGCGCACATTGCCTACTATCGCTTTTTCTGCATCAGAAACAATACCATCAAGGTTAGTATCGCCAAATTTGGCCTCGCCTGCTAATAAGTGATGTGCAATATAGGTAACCAAAAATAAAGCAGAAAGCACTAGCGCGGTTAGCATTAAGTTTTTATGAAGCTGGTACTTTTTCTGTTTAACTGCAACCAAAGCATATACAAGCACAATAGCCACTATACTATTAATAACCGCATTCATAGTAGCAAAAATATGTTTATCAAATGGTAATTCAACTTGTAAGCTAAACTTGCTTAAAAAAGTAACTGCAATAAAAACCACTAAAGACAATACAATGATGACCGTGTTTGCTTGTTTGTCATTTTTTTTGATCACCGGTGCTAACATAATTCTATTATTTTGATTATACTTAAATTTTATAATGGTCTATTTATTTAATAAAGATTTTACTAATCTTATAAGCATCATTGAAATAAATACAATAACGCCTACCCTAATTTCATTTTTGTACTTGGTTTTAAAATCTGTCCAATTCATAATTAATAATTTTAATTGATTTTAAAATAACAGCTTACAAATTACACTACTAATTTTTTATTTGCTTATTAAATTTGGAATTAAAATAATAAACAAAGCCAGTCACCATCACAGCAATGACTAACCATAGCCAGCTTAGGTCAATAATATCCTGGAAAACTTTACTTTTCTTCTTTTTATCTTTTTCTAACATCAAGTACCCTACATCCTTTGCCATCTTTAAAATGGAAGTGGAATCTAACCCATAATAGTACCCGCGAATTTGCATTTTTTTATCAATCAATATAAATCGGCTGGTATGTACAAAGTCGGGGGTAATAGGTTCATTACTAAACTTATCTATTCTTAATTCCTCAAATGCAAACTTATATATAGAATCCCGATTGCCTGTAAGCAACCACCAATTATCTGAAATCACCCCCATTTTATTGGCGTAATCAAGCAATACTGGTGCGCTATCTCTTATTGGATCTACCGTAATAGACATAAAATGAACAATCGAAGTATCTAATTTTTTTCGGACATCCCCACCCCTTAAAAAGGACTGCTGCAGTTTACTCATATTATTCGTCAGCTTTGGACAAATACTACCACAGCTCGTAAAAAATAAATCTAAGATGATAATTTTACCTTGTTGATCATATAAGTTCACTGAATCGCCTAATTGATTCACCAGGCGAATATTTTTAGTCGTATGCCAAATAGAATCTGATTTTTGTTTACCATCCACCACCGATTCCATCACTGTGTCCAATAGGTAATGCCTGGGCATGGTCACTGCTGTTTTACTTGCGGACTTTAACCACAAATAACAGAAAATAGGAATTGCTAAAGCGATGAGTAAACTGTAGATTGATTTTTTAGACATTCGTTTTATATTAATGCAAAGTTATGAATTAGACTTCAAAGAAAAACCATCCCTGGAGGAGGATGGTTTGGTATTTTTTGAGAAGGGCCCTCGAGCTCCTTCTTTGGATAGTTTCTTTTTTTTATTGGGGACAACCTTTACTTTGTATCTGCCATCGTATGCCCCTGCGTTGATTTGATCCTGTCTTTTTAGTTGATGTTCGTGTCTTTTTTTCATAAAAAATTATTCAATCCAAACCCAGTCGCGAACAACCCTTTTCTAGGCAGTACCTAAGTAGATGAATTAATGCTTTTCAGCCGGTGTTTCCTTTGCTTCAGTTGCGCCAGCTTCATGTTTTACCGCCTCATGCTTTGCAGCGCCATGTGTTGCTGCACCATGTTCAGCTTCTTTTTTCTCCACCTTAATACCAGCTTGTTCTTTAAAATAAGGGTTATATGTATTACGTAAATTTCTGAATGAGCTGCCATCCCATAAAAAAGCTGCAATAAACCATATAAACAATGATAATGGCACTATAATGGTCATGATCATGTTTTTTACCTCATGCTTTAAGTGCATAAAGTAAGCAACAATATAAAATGCTTTCGCCATCATTAAAATAACAATTACACCTTTGATAGCTAAGCGGAGTGCCGCACTACTAATACCAATCATCCAAAATCCTAGAATTAATTCAATCACGGTTAATACTGACAATAGGATAGTAACTTTTTTAATTTCAGCCATTGCAGCAGCATTGCTTGCTTCATGATTAGCGTCTGCGTTGTGTGAATGTGACATATAAAAATCTTAATTTATAATTATGTTTATTTTAAACCCATGTAAGCTAAGCTCATACTGATCACTTACGTATACTTGTTTTACAATAAATAAAATATGGTAAATACAAATACCCAAACTAAATCTACAAAGTGCCAATACAATCCTGCTTTTTCAATCATTAAGTAATGACCTCTTTGTTCAAACTTATCCATCAAAGTCATGATCAACATAATAATATTAATCACCACCCCACTAAATACATGGAAGCCGTGGAAGCCAGTAATCGTAAAAAAGAAATTAGTGAAGTTGGTTGAACTTGCAGTTCCATCTGCATTTAAAAATGGATTGCTACCCCACCAAGCACCTTCATGAAATAAATGATTCCACTCCCAAGCTTGACAGCTTAAAAATGCAATACCCCCAATGATGGTTAAAATCATATTGCGCACCACTCCTTTTTTATCCATATTATGACCAGCATGCACAGCTAACACCATGGTTACCGAACTCACAATTAAGATAAAAGTCATGATACTTACAAACACCAATGGTGCATGTACCCCTTCTGGCGCAAATGGGAAACTACGAAAAACTTCATTTGAATCAGGCCATCCGTTCGTTGAAAAACGGACTGTACCATAAGAGATCAAAAAAGCGCCGAAAGTAAATGCGTCACTCATTAAAAAGTACCACATCATTACTTTCCCGTACTCAAGGTTAAAAGGGCTCTTTCCTCCTCCCCACAATTTTGCTTCATTTGGCGAAGCGGTTGTTGTTGTTGACATGTTCAATTTCTATTTCAGTGCAAAAATATTGGCTATCAAGGATATTCGTATCAAAAATGCCGTTTTTTTTATAATTCAGTTCCACAAAACTAGGGCGGTTATCCCACCCAATTTAGGAACACAAAAAGGTAAATCCAGAGGATATCTACAAAATGCCAATAAGATGCTACCAATTCTACGGACAATACCTGATTTGTGCTTGATTTTGCAGCCCTCGCTTTCAATGAGATCACAGCTATGGCAATCACGCCGCCCACTAAGTGCAACAGGTGCAATCCAGCAATCACCAACAAAAAGGACCCTGCTGAGTTACTACGCACACCCGTTAAAGCCACGTTTTGTAATTCCAAGGCTTGGAAGCCGCGTAATTGCAAAATGATGAAGGTAATACCTAGGATAGCCGTTACCGATAAAAAGCCACGATATTGGTCCATTTCTCCCGCCTTCGCTTTTTTCACTGCCATTTGAATGGTAAAACTACTTACTAATATCACCAAGGTTGAAAACCAGAATAAATTAGGAAGATCAAACTCCAACCAATTCGCTTGGCTTTTTTTTACGATATACGCACTGGTTAAACCAGCAAACATCATAACAATACTTCCAAATCCCACCCATAACAACATTTTATAAGGATGTATTTTGTTATTCGATTCAATTTGTGTTGTCGCCATAATTTTAAATTTTATAATTTATCTGCTAATAATGCAAGGTACACAATGGGTAAATAAATATAGCTACTAAACATGACGCGTCTTGCTGCAGGTACACCCATGTTTTGGTATAATCGCACACACTGCACGACCATAAAAATATTAGCCACCAATAAGATCAACATACTTATCTGTCCAGTTAAGCCTAAGTAATAGGGTAAAAATCCAAAAGGAATCATGAGTACTGCATACATGATCGATTGTAAAGCAGTAAATTTTGTAGGGCCTTTATCTGCAGGTAATAATTTAAAACCCACTCTGGAATAATCTGCATGAGACACCCAAGCGATTGCCCAAAAATGAGGGAACTGCCATAAAAATTGAATTAAAAATAAAACCCAACCTGCATAGGCAAAATCATCATTGCCTGCGACCCATCCAATCAAACAAGGAAGTGCGCCAGGGAATGCGCCCACTAATACAGCGATTGAATTTATTTTTTTCAAGGGCGTATAAATAAACGCATATAAAAACAAACTAAAGGCAGATAATAAAGCGGAGGAAATATTAAAGAATTGCCACATGATCGCTACCCCAAGTATACCCGTGATAGCTGCAAAAGTATAAGCTGTTGCTTGAGACATACGACCTGAGGCCACAGGGCGTGAAGCGGTACGTTTCATTTGCGCATCCGTATCTTTCTCCACTGCTTGATTAATAGCATTGGCACTTCCTGTAATACATAAACCCGCAAAGGTTAAAAGTAAAATCATGGGCCAATCATACGCTTTTACTGCTGGCGCTAGCATGTAACAAATAACGCAGGTGAACACCACCGTAAAACTTAAGGTGAACTTCATCAACTGTGCGTAATCTTTAAACGTTTGTTTCAATTAGAAATATTTTTCAAACCCATGATTCAACAAAAAGTAAAACCAAATCCAAGTAACCCAAATTACAATGCCCTGAAATCAGGGCATTGTAATAACTGAATATTTTAATTAGTGTGTGCCAGATTCATCTTCACCCACCGGAGTTGTTTGCGTAATAAAATCGTGACCATCCTTACCGTAATCATAAGGCCAACGGTGCACTTCAGGAATTTCACCAGGCCAGTTACCGTGACCAGGATTAATCGGTGTCGTCCACTCTAATGTATTAGACTCCCAAGGATTTAATACAGTCACTTTGCGACCTTTGAATATAGAGTAGAAGAAATTAATCAAGAATAATATTTGCGTTGCAAAAACAATCATCGCTACCGTACTTATGAAACGATTTAATTCAGCAAATTGTTTAAAGCTTTCCCAAATACTAAAATCAAAATAACGACGCGGCATACCTGCTAAACCTTGGTAATGCATTGGCCAGAAAATTAAATAAGCACCCGCCAAGGTAATCCAAAAGTGAATGTACCCTAATGAATTATTTAAATACCGGCCATACATTTTAGGGAACCAGTGGTATACACCAGCAAACATTCCAAACATACTAGCCACACCCATTACAATGTGGAAATGCGCTACTACAAAATAACTATCGTGTAAATAAATATCTAATGCAGCGTTACCCAACCAAATACCAGTTAAACCTCCAGAGATAAATAAGCTCACAAAACCAATCGCAAATAACATACCAGGTGTGAAACGAATGTTACCTCTCCATAAAGTAGTCAACCAGTTAAATACTTTAATACCAGAAGGTATGGCAATTAATAAAGTTAATAATACAAACACCGAACCTAGAAAAGGATTTAATCCTGTTACAAACATATGGTGTGCCCAAACCAAGAAGGCCAATATTGCAATAGCAAATAAAGAACCTAACATCGCCATATATCCAAAAATTGGTTTTCGGGAATTAACGGATATAATTTCAGAGACCATACCCATGGCTGGCAATAAGATAATGTAAACTTCGGGGTGACCCAAGAACCAAAATAAATGTTGGTATAAAATAGCAGATCCACCCTCATTAGATAATGCACCCACCCCATTGACATAAATATCAGACAAGTAGAAACTAGTACCAAAGTTTCTGTCAAAAATTAATAAGATCAAACCAGACAATAATACAGGGAATGATAATACTCCTAATACTGCGGTAAAAAACAATGCCCAGATGGTTAAAGGCAAACGCGTCATGCTCATCCCCTTGGTACGCATGTTTAAAATAGTAGTGATATAATTTAAACCACCCAATAAAGAAGAGACAACGAATAAAGCCATCGAGATAATCCATAAGTCCATACCTGTTTTAGAACCAGGTGAAGCATCGTGTAATGCAGACAAAGGAGGATAGGCTGTCCAACCACCGCTAAATGGCCCTGTTTCTACAAATAATGATGACAACATCACAATACTTGCTATAAAAAAGAACCAATACGATAACATGTTCATGAATGGGGAAGCCATATCACGCGCACCAATTTGTAATGGAATTAAGAAGTTAGCAAAAGTACCACTCAATCCAGCAGTTAATACAAAGAATACTAATACCGTTCAGTGTGTAGTTTCTAAAGCGTAATAAGCTTCAGGTGTAATTTGACCGCCTTTTGCCCATTTACCTAAAATAGATTCTAACCAAGGAAAACTAGCTTCAGGGTAACCTAACTGCAAACGGAAAAGTACACTCATTAAACCACCAAGTACTGCCCAAACCATACCAGTGATCAAGAATTGCTTCGCGATCATTTTATGGTCTTGACTAAATACATATTTAGTTAAGAATGTATCATGGTGTTCGTGATGACCGTGATCATCATGTCCGTGACCCTCATGATTATGTAATGCTGCTTCGTGACTCATACCTTTTATTTAAATAATTTTAATCTTTATATTTTTAATCCGAAAGCGGTGGTTGCTTTTTTAATATCAGCAACAACTACTTTAATTGTATTACATTTTTACCACTGCCATTTTTGCTGAAGTATCCGCTACTACTGGAACTGCAGTTGGATCTTTTTCAGGGAATGCAGTATAGTATTGTGGCTTTTGTTTCGCCATCCACAAATCGTATTCCTCCTGATCCACTACTTGAATAATTCCTTTCATAGAGTAGTGACCGTTTCCACACATTTGATCACAACTAATTTCATATTGGAAATTAGGATTGTCATTTTTTTCTTGCATTTCCTTCGTTGTATATATGGGCGTAAACCACATCGTAGTTGGGATACCTGGAACAGCGTCCATCTTTAAACGAAAATGCGTTAATCCAACATCATGGATAACATCTCTTGATCCTAGGATTAATTTAACAGGAGTTCCTTTAACTATATACATTGTCTGCTCTGTTAAAATATCGTCTTGTGCATATTTGTCATCCCAAACAATACCTACCGAGTTGGTAGCGGGGTCAACATTTTTATAATATCTTTTTCCAAAAATAGCGTCCTTTCCGGCGTAACGGAAAATCCAACCAAATTGTTTTCCAGTTACTTCAACCACCATTGCGTTTTTAGGAGGTTCCCCTGTAAAGAAGAACCAGTTACGCAAACCAAACACCACTAATACAGTCAATGCAATAGCAGGTACAGCAGTCCAGACTAATTCTAATTTAGTACTGTGCGCGAAAAAGAAAGATTTGCGGTTGGTATCTTCTTGGTATTTATATGCAAACCAAAATAATAAAAATTGCGTAATCACAAACACGATACCAGTGACAATTAATGTGACAAAAAGCATTTCATCTACTTTTTCACCTTGAATACTAGCAGCACCCTGTGCTATCTGGGTTTTACCATAATAAAGTTCATTACAAACATATATACCTAAAAAGCCAAATACCAAAAAAGCAACCATCAAAAATCCATTGATTTTGTTATTTTGTTGACGGCTCGCTTCCTCCCCTTTTAAGATGGATACATACTCACTTGCTTTGGCAATTTGAAAAATTACCACAAAGATGAAAACGATAATTGCGATAGATAAATATAAAGTCATAGTTATATTAATATTTTCTTAATAGATAATTTGTTAAACTTGGTGAAGGATACTTTCCTTTAAAAATGGATGGTATTTTGCAATCAACGGCTTGCTTGCCAATGAACGCGCTACCATCAAAATCATCACGCCTACAAAAAAGGTTAAAATTCCAAAATCCAACCAACCTAAACTAACATGCTCCTTCATTAAACTGCCCATCACCATTTGATAAAAATCAATCCAGTGACCAAATAATATAAGCACTGCCATGAAAGCAACTAATGTAAAGTTTCTTTTCGCAGAGCGTTTCATTAATATTAATAAAGGACAAAGGAAATTGATAAATAAGTTTAAGAAAAAGATAGGCTTATAAGCACCTTGCACTCTATTTTTAAAATAGATGGTTTCCTCAGGAATATTCGCATACCAAATAAGCATGTATTGTGAGAACCATAAATAAGTCCAGAAGATAGAAAATGCAAACATGAATTTACCCACGTCATGCAAATGCTCGCTGGTAGATAATTCCATGTACCCTTTATTTTTCATGTAGATTAACCAAAGTGCAATCAAGGCCATACCAGCCACAAATGAACTTGCAAAAGTATACCAGCTATACATGGTTGAATACCAATGTGCATCAATACTCATTAACCATAACCAAGGAACAGTACTTGCTACTGTTAATCCAAACCAAACTAAAAAGAAACCTGAACGAACCATGCTACGCACATTATATTTATGTGCAGTGGCTGCATCCATCGGAGCCACATCGGCTTCCAAACTAATTTGACGCATTCTGTATCCAAAATAACTCCAAAGAGCAATGGTTAATGTAGTCCATATAATAAAGAAAGTAGGATTTAAAAAACCAGCTTTACCTTTTAAGATTGGATCCTTCGCGACTGCTTCCGCATCCAACCAATGATAAATATGATGATTGTGAGAAAGCACTACATATAATAATACCATTAAAGTGATACCACCAAAGATGGGAACTAAAGTAGAAATTGCTTCTGCAATTCTGCGAAATGATTGCATCCAAGCAGCCATTGCCATGGTGCTGAAACACAAAAAGAACATAGCAGCATTGGTGACTAAAGTCCAAAAAATAGTATTGTACATTAAGGTTCCCCAAAAATGCACTTGCTCATGTTCGTCTGAACTAAATCCTTTGGTAAACATGCCATATAACAATGCAGCACCACCTATGCCTATTAAAGCATAAGACCATGTTTTAAGTGTACCAGGAATTTCAAATTGCTCTTTAATAGATGCCATCTTACTTCGTTTGTTTATTCTTAATATATTTAATAATCATCCAGCGTTGATGTCTGCTTAATTGTGATGCATAAGAACCCATCAAGTTTTTTCCGTACGCAACAGAATAAAACATTTGACCAGCAGGCATGTTTTCATATTTCGCATCCCCTACTAAAGTAGCTGGCTTTGCAGCATATGGACCGTTACCGTCTTTGTACAAAGGACCATTACCATCTAATTTTGTTCCATGACAAATACCACAATTAATTAAATACAAGCGCTCTGCTTCAGCAGCATCTTTTGCACTTAAAGAATCAATTGGATTTGGAACCATTTTAGAAGCAACATAGTTGGTTGAATCACCTGGCTTATCCATCGCATATGGAAAAGGCATTTCCTTACCACGTGCAATTGTACCTGCAACAGGACGATTGTCGTAATTAATTCCTTGGCTTGCTAAGTTGCTATGATCTGCGTAAGTTTCATAGGCGCGGCTATACGCCATATCTGGCATATAAATTTTACCTGGGGTACGCTTAATATCGTTACAGCTAGTTAAAACAACTACTGTAGCTAAAGATAATATTGTAAAAAATTTATTCATTCGAGTTCTTTTAAAATGTTCTAGGTTTTTAGCGCTTGTTGCAAGAGCAATTTTTATGCAAGTTGTTTTTCGTTGTATAAATTATCCTCTTTATCATAAGTACCAAACCACCATCCTTCTTCTGCAACTTGTACATCTGTTTCAATAGCACCGTTGGAACTTAACAAAGCTTTCAAGTCGTCGGTATTTGTTTTATCGGTACACTCAATCACCATTACAAATAAATCATCGGTAGCACGCTTATGAAAATGATGTTTTTTAACACCTGGTGCTAATTGACATAAATAACAAAAAGTCATCACCATACCCACCGCTGCAAACAATACCGTTAACTCAAATATAATCGGTACCCAAGCTGGTAAAGCAAAATGTGGTTTACCACCAATATTCAAAGGCCAATCTTTGGTGAAAATCCAACTGATTGCACTAATCGCAGTAGTAGTACCTGTAATACCATAAATAAAACCTGCGGTGTGTAAGCTAGTTTCGCGCATACCTAAAGCGTGGTCTAAACCATGCACCGCAAAGGGTGTATACACATCTTTAATTTTATACCCAGCAGCACGCACTTGCTTTACTGCAGGAAATAAAACCTTTTCTTCATCAAAACAGCCAACTACAAATTTCTTTTGTGCCATAATCTTTTTCTTAATCGATATTTAATTAATGTGCATGCGTATTGTCGTGAATAAATTTATCCAACGGCTGCGCTTCCAATTTTTCAAATTCAGGTTTGTATGATTCACCACTTCTCTTTAACACGTATTTAATTTCAGCAACCGCGATTACTGGGAAATATTTAGCGAACAAGAAGAAGCAAGTAAAGAATAATCCAAACGTACCCATGTAAAAACCAATCTCCCAAATACTAGGACTATAATATACGGACCAGCTGGATGGTAAGTAATCACGATACAATGAAGTAACAATAATTACAAAACGCTCAAACCACATACCAATGTTAACGATGATACTCATGAAAAAAGTAACAAACACGTTTCTTCTCATCTTTCTTGACCAGAAAATTTGTGGAGATAATACGTTACAAGCCATCATACCCCAATAGCTCCAACCATAAGGGCTAAATAAATAAGCACGGCTATACCAGAAAGTGTATCCCTCATATTTATTTTGAGAGTACCAGCCCATAAATAATTCAGTTAAGTAAGCGATACCTACAATAGATCCTGTAAGTACAATTACTTTATTCATTAAGTCGATGTGACCAATAGTAATGTAATCCGTTAATCCAAAAACTTTACGTACAACAATCAATAAAGATTGTACCATCGCAAAGCCAGAGAAAATCGCACCCGCCACAAAGTAAGGAGGGAAGATAGTGGTATGCCATCCTGGAATTACTGAAGTAGCAAAGTCAAAAGATACAATTGTGTGAACCGATAATACCAGTGGTGTAGATAAACCAGCCAATACTAAAGATAAACTTTCATGTCTTTGCCAATGCTTGGTAGAACCAGTCCAACCAAATGCAGCAATACCATATAATTTTTTTCTCAATTTTGTAAACGCACGATCACGCACCGTAGCTAAATCGGGTAACAAACCAGAATACCAGAATAATAAGGAAACAGTAAAGTAAGTAGAGATTGCAAATACGTCCCATAATAATGGTGAATTAAAATTCACCCATAAAGGACCACGAGAGTTAGGATAAGGCAAAATGAAAAACGCTAACCAAACACGACCCATGTGGAATATCGGAAATTGACCTGCGCACATAACGGCGAAAATGGTCATCGCTTCAGCAGCACGATTCACCCCAGTTCTCCAACCTTGACGGAATAATAATAATACAGCCGAAATCAAAGTACCCGCGTGACCAATACCCACCCACCAAACGAAGTTGGTAATATCCCAACCCCATCCAATTGTTTTGTTCAAGTTCCACTGACCAATACCATAAGTTACCTCACGGTATAAGCTATACACCCCAAATAATAAAAGTGTTACAGCAATAAAAAAGCCAATGTACCATAAACGAGATGGTTTCACTTCAATAGGGCGTAAAATATCCTCAGTAACTTGGTGAAAATTTTTCTCACCATATACCAATGGTTCGCGCAACTGTGATTCGTATTTAGTATGCATCTTTAACTATTTCTAATTTTTTAAACTCTATTTATTATTAATGAGCCGCTTCAGTTTTGTGTGCTGCTTTAGTATCATGCGCTGCTTCGGTTTTATGTTCAGCTTTAGAATCATGACCCGCTGCTGCATGCTCCTCATCAATGTTTCTTACTTTAGCTAAGTAAGTAACGTTAGGTAATACGTGTAATTGCTCTAACACATAAAACTGACGATTCGGATTATCAACACGAACTTTTGAAATTGCACTATGCTTATCATTTGCATTACCAAAGTTGATGGCGTTTGTAGGACATGATTGTTGACAAGCCACTTTCACATCAGCATCCACCATTGGACGAGAATCTTTTTTCGCATCTAACTTAGCAGCTTGTAAACGTTGCACGCAGAAAGAACATTTTTCAATCACCCCACGAGAACGAACAGTCACATCTGGATTTAATACCATTCTAGATAAATCATCATTCATATCTAACACAACATCATTCACAACTCCTACTTGGTTATCAGAAAAACTATCAGCCCCTGTATAATCAGCCCAGTTAAAACGACGTACTTTGAAAGGACAGTTGTTCGCGCAATAACGTGTACCAATACAACGGTTATAAGTCATTTGGTTTAAACCTTCAGAGCTATGATTCGTTGCAGCCACTGGACAAACGTTTTCACAAGGAGCGTTATCGCAATGTTGACACATTAGAGGTTGGAAAACCACTTTTGGATTTTCCATATCACCACTATAATATTTATCAATACGTAACCAATGCATTTCATGACCACGTAATACTTCTGGCTTACCAACGACAGATACGTTGTTTTCAGCGTTACATGCAACTACGCAAGCACCGCAACCATTACAACTATTTAAATCCACGCTCATGCCCCACTTAATTCCTGGACGATCGTACACAGGATAAATAGTAGCTTCTTTTTCAAATTTTTCAAGCGCTTCAAATTCTTTCATCTTATCTCCACCTTCTGTGATCAATCTAAATTCATGATCACGCTCTTCTCTAATTTCTGTTGGATGTTTAATATAAGATGCTAAAGAAATTTCTTTCATTACTTCCGTACGATTTCCTTGCTCTGTATCATAACGGAAATGTGTTTGTGTTAGAGCAACCGGATAAGTTTCACCTGTTGGCGTTAAAGTAACATTGCTGCAATTAAAATGAACGTTGCCATTTTCGATGCAAGCCAAAGGATATGCATTTTTACCAGTACCAATCACTGATTTTCCTAAAGCTTCAGCACGACCGTAACCCACCGCAATACCCACTGTTTGTGGATGTGTGCCAGGAACAATTAATACAGGAAGTTCAATTGATTTTCCATCAACCGTTAATTTAACCACTTGCTTAGGCGGTTTAACCTCATAAGCATCTGCTTGACCTGGATTATTTAAATCAATATTCAATAATGATTTTGCCATCGCAGGCGATACTATAATATAGTTGTCCCAAGTAGCACGTGTCACTGGATCAGGTAATTCCTGTAACCAAGGGTTAGCAGCACCTTGACCAACACCAATACCTACTTTTTGGTATAAGACTAATTCAATTTTAGTAGAAGGCTTTGTTGCACTCACTGCAGCTAAAGCAGAACTTACTGCTGTTGCATTTAAAGTAGCACCTGCAAAAGTTTCAGCAGCAGGATTTGAAACACCCGCTTGTAAAATTTTATTCCAAGCAGCTTCGCCACCTAATTTAGCAGACCACTCATTTTTTAAATAAGTAGTATAATCACTTGCATCGCCAGACCATTTTAATAATGAATCTTCAAATGCACGTGTTTTAAATAATGGAGATATGGTTGGTTGTAAGAAACTAATATATCCTGTAGCTGGTTCAGCATCACCCCAACTTTCTAAAAAGTGTGGTGCAGGAATTACATATTTACAAAGTGCTGTTGTTTCATCTAATTTAGCATTGAAGGAAATAGTTGTTTTCACTTTCGCTAAACCTGATTTTACTTTTTCTGCATTTGGCCAAGTGTACACAGGATTTGCGCCATAAAATAAAATGCTATTTACTTTACCTGCGTTCATGTCATCCACCAAAGTTGCAAATTCACTATCAACACCTTGACGGTAGTTAACAGTAGTACCAAAATTAATGGTGGTGCCGTTTGCACCTACAGTAGCATTAATTGCGTTCACTAAAATTTGAACATTCACATCATCGCTACCCGCTACTACTAATGCAGCACCTTGGTTAGCTGTTAATGCTTTTGCAGCAGCTTCGATACCTGCTTTTAATTTTTCATCTGTCACGCCTGTTACGCCAGTTCCTTTTACTGCACTTAATAAAGCAGCAGCAACCAAGCCCATTTCAGAAGGGCGACATAAATATTTTTCATCTGCATTAGAACCAGTCATACTTGCCACTGTTTCAAAGTGGATATGCTTGCTCATCGCAGGATTTTTTTCATCTAATTTTTTTCCAACCGCATATTGTTTAGCAAATGCAACAGGATTTAACCAAGTACCTAAAAAGTCGGCACTTAAGGAAACAATTGCTTTTGCTTTTTCAAAATGGTAGGAAGGAATTACTCTTTTACCATAACAAGCTTCGTTCGCTAACAACATCGCACTGTTTGAAACAGCATCATAAGTAACATGTTTGCTACCAGGATGTTTTGCCAAAAATTGCGCAACCACTTTTTTAGTGGTAGGAGAAGTAATTGAACTGGTAACAATCACCGTATTGCCAGCTAATTCTGAAGCAATGGCTTTGTCAATCGCTTCAAATGTAGCTTCCTTAACACCAATCGTTGGGAAACGCAAACGAGCAGTATCATATAAGTCTAAAACAGCCGCTTGAACACGGGCTGAAGTTCCACCACCTGTTAAAGGTGATAAATCATTACCTTCTAATTTAATTGGACGACCATCACGCACTTTTGCAAGTACACTTACCACATCACCATCTTGCACATAAGTAGTTGCATAATAATCAGCAATACCTGGAGCAATATCTTCGGGCTTATTCGCAAAAGGAATTGACTTTTTAATAGGCATTTCGCAACTTGCTGCAACAGCTGCTGCAGCTGTACTAAAGCCTACATATTTTAAAAAATCACGACGCGGTGCTTTTGCTTGTAAAAAACTTTCTCCTTTTTCTAAAGTAGACTCGTCTTCAACAAAAGGAAGTTCCTCTTTAAATTCATTTTGAACTTCATTGTTATAAGCTTCGGATTTATTTAATTCTCCAAAACTTTGCCAGTGCTTTTTTTGCTCCATAATAATGTATATAAAAAATTACGCCTCTTATTTAATCCGGTTTATAAACTCAATGAGTGATTCCTATTTTGAAATGACTATTATTAATACGATTTATTAGTAGTGACATTTTTGACACTCTGTTCCACCAATTTTTTCAACAGTGATTCCTTTTGCACTATCTAATTTTCCACTCTTTAAATCTTGATGGAATGTTTCGTAAATGCTATAAAAACCATTTTCTTTAAATTTCACTTCAGATTGTCTGTGACAGTTAATACACCAGCCCATACTTAAATCAGAAAACTGTTTAACCTCACCCATGTTTTGAATATCACCATGACATTGTTGACAAGCCACTTGGCCTGCATTCACGTGTTGTGCGTGGTTAAAATAAACGTGATCAGGTAAATTGTGAATACGCACCCACTCAATTGGCTTCGCTTGAGAAGGATCCCAAGGTTGACCTTCAGTGAAGCCAGCGTATTTGTATAATTTTTTAATTTCATTGGTACCATCAACCACATCCCCATTCTCTCTCACCAACGGCTCTCCTTTGTATTCATTAATTGCAGCATGACAATTCATACAAACATTCACACTCGGTAAAGTAGCTTGCTTGCCTTGATAAGTTCCAGTATGACAATACTGACAGTTAATTTGATTAACGCCCGCGTGTACTTTGTGAGAATAATAGATAGGTTGTTCAGGTTGGTAATCTTTAGAGCGACCCAAATCAATTGCACCAACTGTTGTCATGTAGCCACCTAATATAAATAATACAATTGCAATAAATGCGATGTATGCTTTGTTTCTGAAAAAAGGAACAGGATCAGTTGCAGGGATACCTACTTTATCATCAGATAATTTTTTTAAGTTGCTATTAACTTGTAATAGGATTAAAGAAACAACGGCTAATATTAAAGTAAGTAAACCAAAAACTAAAGTGCTGTCTGATTGATCTTCTGTAGGAGCGCCTGCTACTGCTGCGCCACCTGCTGGAGCTGCACCTGCTGCAGGAACTGTTTTGATGTATGCTAAAATTGCATCGATATCAGCGTCAGATAAACCAGGAAAATTATTCATTGCAGTTTTATTGTACTCTTCGTACAATTTAGTTGCATATGGATCACCTGTTTTTAAAAATGCAGCGCTGTTTTTAATCCACGCATACAAATTCTTTTTTTCAGGCCAACGATCTTCAACACCGGCTAACGCAGGGCCAGTTAATTTTTTATTAACCGCGTGACATGAAGCGCAATTTTGTGAGAAAAGTGCTTTCCCATCTTGCGCATTCAAATGATTTCCGATAGATGAACTAAGGGTAATTAATAGGAAGATCGAAACGATCTTAGCTAGGCTTCTTAAAATTGTCATATACACAAAAAGTGTCTAGGGTGTAAAAATGTCCTCGAACGGGGGCAAAATTAGGTAAGAATAAGATTGAATACTAAATAAATGATGGATTTTTTTTATAGAAATTGTTGATTTTCAAAGATGTCGGGGAAAAAAAGACTGACGAATGTCATAAAAATGTAATGTTAGTTTGGTGTGGGGGAATTTATTTTGGTTTTGGTGGGCGGTTTTGGAAAAAAAAGGCACCTTTGGGGCGCATGAAATTTATTCAAAATTTACAGGAAAAATGGAAAGTGGGGGGTAGCCAATTTTGGCTAATCATGCTCACTTTTGCCCTGGGTGGAAGCCTCAGCGGGAGGCTATGTAGCTTTTTATTGAATTTAGCGTTTTTGGAGAAAAATTGGGCATTTTGGCTCGTTTATCCCCTATTTTTGACCATTTTATGGCCTTTTTCGGTACTTTTCGTGAGTTTCTTCACTGGGCAATTTCGCTTTTTTAAGGGGTATTTAGGGCGTGTGGGTGCGAAAGTGTTTGGGATTGGGGGGTCGGTTGCGGCGCCTTCGACTGCGTCTGCGGCGCCGGCTACTTCATCAGTTTCATCAGCCGCGCCTATCCATATCGCCATATTCGCTTCGGGAACCGGAAGTAATGCTCGAAAAATAATCGAATATTTTGATGGGGCGGGTTCAAAATCGACTTCGTCTCAGGTGAAAGTATCCCTTATCGTATGTAATGTACCAGATGCTGGGGTATTAGCGATTGCAAAAGAAAAAGGGATCCCCACCTTATTGATTAATAAGAGTGAGTTTGCGGCTACCGGATATGTTGAAAGTTTACATAATGCCGATATTCAATTTATAGTGCTCGCAGGATTTTTATGGAAAGTGCCTGAAGTGTTGGTGCGCGCTTACCAGCCAGGAATGAAAATTGACGGCGCTTTAGTCAATGGAAAAGAAAATGTTTCAAAAGGAATCATCAATATACACCCAGCTTTGTTACCAAAGTATGGCGGCAAAGGAATGTACGGATCACGCGTGCATGAAGCGGTGATTGCAGCAGGAGAAAAAGAATCAGGCATCACGATACATTGGGTAAATGAACATTATGATGAAGGCGGAATTATTTTTCAAGCAACCTGCGAGGTGGTGTCAAACGATACACCAGAAACCTTAGCAAATAAAATTCATTCATTAGAACATGTGCATTTCGCACCAACGATAGCTAAGTTGTTGGGGTAAGGATAAGTATTATTAAAATTAGGTCTGCTACTTATTAAACTTTTTCTTAGCTTCTTCAAGTCTAATTAAAAATGCATCTTTATTTGCGTCTTTATTATATTCTTTGATTTGATCATTAGTTAATCCGTAAGTTTCTTTTGAAATCTTATTCTTAATTTTACCTTTAAGTTTCCAATAAATTATATCAGCTTCTGCTCTTGAGGTAAAAATTATTTCCAGAGATCTTTAAGATTAATTTTTTTGTTTTTCCGGCTTTTAATTCTTTTATGCTCTCCATTAAGTTTGCTTTATTCGCTTTATTGGATAGTAAATAAAGTGTTTCCTGAATAGAATTAAAAGCATCCTGCGAAAGCACTACTACATTGCCTTTACCCTTAGGTCGTTTGATAATTATTTGGTTTCGATCATTGCCACCAACATGGTCAAGTTCAACGGCTAAATTGCTTCTAAATTCTGTAACTGAAAGTACTTTAGTCATAAAATGAATTTGTACAAAATTACGTACATTTTTAAAATACACAAAATTTATAAATTTCAGTAAATAAGCCAATAATCGAGTTGCAAAAATAATTTAGTTCTTTTAATAAATTTTAGCAAAATGGAGCTGTATAGCTTTGAACAAGTTTTAATTTCTTAACAAAAACGAAACAGCTAAAAGAAGAAATATAAAAAATGTATAATAAAAATATATTTTATAGTTTGGCTTATTCTCAGATTTTTCCTTAAGGTGTAAGCTTAATAAAACAGCAGCAACTAAAATTACAAGAGAAGCAATGTTGATCCATAATATATATTTAGGATTAGTAAATTGATTCCTAATTTCTGATATTAAAAAGTGGTATCCTATAATAGTTACAAATATCATAATAGACTTCTGTGTGGTATTTAATGTTTTCATTTCTTGGTTTTAAAAAATATTAGGTATAATAAAATCAAACACACTAATAAATAACAGATCAGAAATACAATATTTCCAATAGTTTGTTTCGGAAAAAACAACATTAGAAAAGTGGTAATTAAATAAAAGAACTGGCTGAATTTAATTGTAGTGTTTATCATTAGAATTAATTTGAGCTATAAATCATGTATAAACGTATTGATATTAAAATAATGCCAATTAATAAATATATAAGAAAGGGCTTCCACTCAAATATTTTATAAATATTTGCAATGATTATTAATATTAGAAATAGAATTAAATACATTCCAATAAAATAATATGGATGCACCTTAAAATAAGATATTTGTTGTATAAAGTTTATTGATAAAAATACCAACCCCATTAATACGGAGATAAATGTTTTTACTTGTTTTTGTTTATTTAAGTTGTATTCTTTCATATAAATGTTTTTTACTTACAATATTTAAAATCAGTTTTACAAATTCTGTCACTAGTATACAATTGATAAGTTGAACTACCTATGCAAGCTAAATAAATGATGGGAACAATTGGACTCCAGCCAAGTGGTCCAGCAACGGCCACACAACCTACTAATTCTACTGCATAAATTGCGGTTGCATTCATTTGACAATTATTATATTTTTCCAAACATTCATCTCCGCCATAATCCATCATTGAAATACGAACGCCGCTAGTTATTTTTTTATCAAATACAAAAGAATTTAATGCCTCAGCATTTAAAAATGATCGCATTTGATCACTTGTTATTTTTTTAAGATTATACTTTCTGTTTAAAAATGCTAATTGCTTATTCAATTTACTGTTTAATTCCCAAAAAACATCTAGATCCGTAAAACCCATGGCATTAGAGATTGCCTTTTTGGATAATAGACTATTTTCTCTGATTGCTTTACTGAAATGCAATTCGAATTCTGATTTACTTAATACATTATCAGATTGTCTATTAGATACGTAACGGCTATATAAAAGCAAGTCATTTAAAAATAATTTAAAAACTGAATCCTTTCCTAGTTCTGTTAAATCCAGCATTGAATCCTCAGTTTTAGACGAACCTATGTCTTTATTACAACTTATGATTGTAAAAAATAACATTACGAAAAGTGATACTGCCATCAAGAATGATACTCTTTTGATTGTTTTCATGATTTTTTGTTTAATGAAACCAAATAACAATAATTTATAAATACGATAAGTATGTATTAATCCCAGTCGTAAAAGGTACAATTGTACCTATTAAAATTTAATTAAGGCTAGGCAACAAAAAACCCACTCGGATTGGAGTGGGTTGAAATATTATATTGAAGTAATGAAAATCCTAATTGTAAATGCGATGAGTAATACTACCCAGGCATGCGAGAAATGTATTTCTCGATTTCTTTGATTTGATCAATTACTTGTTTGGTAGTTGGCTTACAAGCTTTTGCTTTGCGGAAATAATCTTTAGCAGCACGAAACTCGCGCTTATTCATAAAAATTTGACACATGCTTAAAAATGCAACTGCTTCACTTTCTTTATCAGGAATACCAGCACGAATCGCTGCACGGATATACGATTCCCCTTGTTTGGTATCTCCTTTTTGCATCGCCATCATCCCTAATTGTAACTTATTTGCACCTTCTGCTTCCGGCATGGCAGATCCTAAATCATTGCTGTGTTTTAAATGCTTTTCGGCAGAATCAAAATCTTGCTTCACCATGGCAATATTACCCTTGATGGTATAATAAGTACTGCGGACAGGTTTGTATAAAAGTTGCGGCCACCAGATGGTCGCTAAAATTCTTTCAACTTCGTCCATATCACCTGCTTCCATGGGTGCTTGCACCAAACGAAGCGGACCAATGAAAAAATGGCTTAAAATTCCAATTAATCCAAGGAAATAGAGTGGGAAAACAGGCCAAAAACCTGCAACTCCAGTAAGCTCAAGGGCCAAACCACCAAAAATGGCAATAAGGCTTAACCAAAAACGGTACTTAATAATGATATTATAAAAACCCATAATGATGTCAGTTTGAGCGGTGAAGATACCAAATTATGGCTTAAGGAACCTCAAATTGCAGGGGGTTTCCATATAAATTTATCTAGGCCATTAAAGTATGGAAGCTTAAAAAAGAATAGTTATTTTTGCCCTCCTCGGCTACTAGATGGCCGATGGTCCCGTAGTTCAATGGATAGAATAGGTGTTTCCTAAACACTAGATCCAAGTTCGATTCTTGGCGAGACCACTTTACTCTTGAAACCCTTGTCTATCAAGGGTTTTTGTTTTTACCCTAGTTCATACTCGGTTGAATTTTTGTAAAGTGTGTAGCAAAAGTGTGTAGCAGATTGGGAAATTCAACTGTACCCTATTATAAATTTGACATTAAAAAACCCTTGCTTTACGACAAGGGTTTTTAGTACTAGGAACTTTCGGGAATAATCGGGAAAGTGACTTTATGAATTATTTAGCAGCTAACTTAAATATTGTTGTTTTAGTGTATTTGTAGATTTTTTCTGTTCCATGTCATTTTTGGTTTAATTGTTAATGATGGAAACTCTCTACTAATTTAGACTATATTTTGTCCACTTTATGCTGACGATTTACACCCTTCAGATATGTATTATGGAAGACAAGAACAAATCCTTAATAAAAAAGCTCTTGTTAAACAACAAACACTAAAAAGACGAAAACAACTATTTTTAAAAGAAAAAATCTTACATTTAAACAACGAAACCCTCTACAACTAAAAGTCTACATTGGTTTGACGACGGACATCCGGATGGGTTCAAGGTTTAGAAAGTACTAGTAAAAGCTTACTTGAATACTTTAAAAAAATTAATAAATATGATAGTGCCTATAAATATCTAGATCTCTATACTAGATTAAAAGATAGTACTTCGAATATCGATAAAGTAAGGTTAATTGATAATTTTAGTTTCGAAAAAAGAACTGCTGAAAGAGAATTGCAGGAACAGAAATATAATGAAGAGCTGCTTAGAAGTCAAAATATTAAACTTGGATTGATTGCAATTTTTATACCATC
>SYEV01000039.1 GCA_005800655.1 Bacteroidota bacterium | reverse complement strand
CACCATAGGCTTTACAGATATAGGCCTGTTCAATAAATTTAGCTTCTCCTTCCTTCATGGAAATAGAGTTCACAATACATTTTCCTTGCACACATTTTAATCCTGCTTCAATAATTTCAAACTTCGAACTATCAATCATGATAGGGATTTTAGCAATATCTGGCTCACTTTGCACTAAGTTCAAAAAAGTGGTCATTGCTAAAACGCCTTCCAATAAGGCGTCATCCATATTGATATCAATGATTTGCGCACCATTTTCTACCTGGCTTCTTGCTATCGAAAGCGCCTCTTCATATTTATTTTCCTTAATAAGGCGTGCAAACTTTTTAGAGCCTGTCACATTGGTACGCTCCCCAACATTCACAAAATTTGTTTCGGGACGAATCACTAAAGGTTCTAATCCTGCTAATCTTAAAAAAGGCTTAATATGTATTATTTCGTCGCTCATAAGTTAAATGGTTGGGTCTAAAATTGGAAGTGATCTTGGCGTAATATTTTTTACATTATCCGCTATGTGTTTAATATGATCTGGTGTGGTGCCACAACAGCCGCCCACAATATTTACAAATTTGTTTTTTGCCCACTCTTCAATGAAGTGCGCAGTTTGATGCGGGGCTTCGTCATATTCACCCATGGCATTGGGTAATCCAGCATTCGGATAAGCCGAAGTATAACAAGTGGCAATTTGTGCAAGTTCTTCAATATGACTGCGCATTTCCTGTGCACCTAAAGCGCAGTTAAGTCCAACGCTTAATGGTTTAGCATGTGAAACTGAGGTATAAAATGCGGCTAATGTTTGTCCGCTTAGAGTGCGACCGGATGCATCTGTGATGGTACCACTAATCATGATGGGTAATTCCGGTTTGCCTAGTTTTCTAAAAAATTCTTTCACTGCAAATATCGCGGCCTTTGCATTTAAGGTATCAAAGATGGTTTCGATTAATATAACATCCACACCACCATCCACAAGCCCGCGAATTTGTTCTGTGTATGCGATCACCACTTCGTCAAAAGTGACTGCCCGGAATCCGGGGTTATTTACATCGGGGGATAAGCTTAATGTTTTATTCAATGGTCCAATGGCTCCGGCAATATACTTTTCGGATGCATTCGGATGCTTTGATTTGTATTGGGTGATGGCTTCTCTCGCACATTTAGCTGCAGCCACATTTAATTCATATGCCAAATCCTGCATGTCATAATCAGCCATTGCAATAGAAGTGCTACTAAAGGTATTGGTTTCTACAATATCAGCACCCGCTTCTAAATATTGCAAATGAATGCCAGTGACAATGGCGGGTTGGGTAATACACAATAAGTCATTATTGCCTTTTAAATCGGATGGCCAATTGGCGAACCTTGTACCACGATAATCTGCTTCCGTTAATTTATGACGCTGAATCATGGTGCCCATGGCGCCATCAATTATTAATATTCTTTTTTTGAGGGTCTCTTGAATTGACATAATTAAATTTTTATGCATGTATCCAAAAGAAAAAGACAGCAACTAATAATACTATAAAAATGGGAGATGTATAATAGTATCGTTTATTAGTTCTATTTTTTTCCTATCGGAAAGCAGGGTGAACAATAAACAAATCCGCCTGCAATGCGAGGCAAAGTTAATACACTATTGTATTGTAGCCAAATTATGACCTATTTAATAGGGAGGAAGAAGCAGGAAGGAAGTGTAACAAGTTTAAAAAGCGGCTACAACATCAATATTCATCTCGTCGGCTACGAATTTTATTAAAATGCCTCCGATTTTAAAATCCTTTAACCTTACTACAAATTGTGCAGAAGCTTTAGGGACACCCCCTTTTATTTCAATGGTGCCGGTGGTTTCCATTGTTTTATTTACCCCATGCACTTGCATTACGCCACTTACATTAATGGGGTATTTGCCATCTTTTGAAAAATTCACCGAGTTGAAATTGGTTATTTTTCCGTTGAAGAATGCCCTTGGGAATTTATCCGTTTCCATATATTCCTCATTGAAATGCTTTTGCATGTCGGCCATTTCAAATTTAAAATCCTTTATAAGCATAATGAAACTCAAGTCCCCATTACTTTGTATCCTGCATACCGCTGCTTTGTTCACTGCGTCAATATCGCTATCATCCTGCGCTATGAAACGAACTTGTGCACTTGTGGTACTATAATTTTTTTGTGCAAATAAGGTTTGTGTGCAAACCAGCAATAAAAGGGAGGCGAATATACGAATGGTCATATTTTAGTGTTTGAACATCAAAATTAAAGAATTATTTGACATCTTCCTACTTTATGTACTGATGGATGGGTTGTCGGTTGGAAATACTCTTCCCTAAGGTCATTTCATCGGCATATTCTAATTCACCACCGAAGGCAATACCTCGGGCAATAGTGGTAATCATACAATCGGCCTTAGATAGCTTTTTTTGGATATAATAAATGGTCGTGTCTCCTTGTATATTCGGATTGAGTGCAAAGACGAGTTCAGTGACCTCTTCTTTTTTGACCCTTTCAATTAAAGCATCAATGGTCAGTTGTTCTGGTCCAATCCCGTCCAAGGGTGAAATGATTCCCCCCAATACATGGTAACTTCCATTAAATTGTTGTGTGTTTTCAATTGCAATTACATCTCGTATATTTTCAACCACACAAATAGTATTTTTTTGTCTCCCAGCATTGGCACAAATAGAACAGATGTTGCCATCACTAATATTGTAACAACGTTGACAAAATTTTATTTCTTTTCTCATTTTCTGTAATATCTCACTGAAATGAGTGGTGACTTCCGTTTCTTGTTTTAATAAATGCAATACCAGTCGAAGTGCTGTTTTTTTACCAATGCCTGGTAACTTTGAAAATTCAGCAACAGCATTTTCTAATAAAGTGGAAGGTAATTGCATAGATATTAAATCAAAGTAAAATTACTTATTAATTATTACATTAACCTCATTCTCCCAATTCGCTTTTATATTGAGTATGTCTGTTAATTTTTTAACAATCTCTGGCTGTAGCTTAATGGAATTATTATATTTACCGGTATCCCAAATGCCATTATTGTTGGTATCATCTAATACTTTTAAATCATAATCACCTGGCGGTAATTTTAGCATTTGAATCAGCGATTGTTTTATTGGATAACTAAACGCAAGTTTGTTTTCCTTGGTTAAAAGTAAAATTGGATGACCCATGTTTTGGTAACCCGAAACCCTTACCAAGGCACTGCCATAGGCCGCATCGCTTTTGGTAATAAATTTAATAGTATCCGCTTTGGCGATATAATTTTGGTTGCTATCTAATAAACTTCTTTTAGGAATAATTAAACGCATAGGTGTGGACTCGATCCAATCATAATGAATAGTGACTACTTTTTTTGTTGCTGTATCAATAGCTACGGTGTAATTGGGCAATGGTTTATTTAAAGTATCGCACAATATAATAGGGAAGCTGTCATTGAATTGCACGGGTGTTTCAAAAGTTAAAGTAAGATCGGTTAACAAGTCCTGCTCGTTTCCTTCGATACTTTTCATATACTTTAATGCTGACACCCCTTTTTTGACATTTTTATTATTCGCTGCAGTATTTGCTTTTTTCTTTTCAACTTTTTGATGCGCTTGAAAAACATATAATTGTTGAGAATCCGTTTGTGCAGTTATTTGAATGGGGGCATTTAAAAATCCAAATACTTTCGTACTATCGTCGTATCTTTTATTATAATCGTTGGGCAATACAAAAACCGAAAATGTAGCTGTGGGTAAAAAAGTAAATTCAAATTTTCCTTTTCCATCCACTTTTGCATAGTACAAAGGCTTGTCTTTATAAATGGCAGAGTCTTTATTAGTAGGGTGTAATACGACAATGAGGGTGCTATCAATGACGCCTGTTTCAGCAGTTCGAACAGTACCCGATAATCTTCCGGAATCCAAATAATTTCCGGTACTAAAAACATAAGTAAAGTTTTTTAAAATATTTCCTTCATTCACATCTTTAATCGCGTTTCCAAACTTGACACTATAAGTGGTATTTTTATCTAAGGTATCGTTGATCCTTATTCGCAGCATGTTTAATTTTGCGTCAATCAAAGGGGTTGTTTTAATTCCTGGAGAAATAATTAAGTTTTCCTGTATGGCTTCGGTAGTGATATATTCATTAAAGGCAATGACAATTTCCTTGGGTTGGATATTTAAGCTGGAATCCTTTGGTTTTGAGACTACTAAATAAGGAGGTAGGCTATCTCTAGGACCACCACTTGGCGGAACAATATTAGCACAGCCCTGCATTTGCATACTAGTCACCATTGCAATTAAGCCGATGAGCCCAGTTGATAATATTGCGTATTTCCTCATAGTTTGCAAACTTAATTGATAATCGGGTAGGTTACAACAATCCTATCTAGTTTTGATGGTATTTTATTTACCCTTCGGCAACTTCCTCCTCGGATTTCATTTCATGTAAAGCCACTGCCAACTCATTTGTTTTAACAAAATTACACCAGTGACAATCTTCCTTTCCACAGCCAGTATAAAAATCCTTTTGTTGAATTTTTTCCCAAACTTGTTTTACTTGCTGCGTTACTGTGGTGATATCTGCATCGGTGATGTTGACTGCTATTTTTTCGAATTCCTTTTTCTTATTGGGTTCAACAAAATCAAATTCAGCCGACACCACTTCCCAATTTTTTGGATGGTGATTCAATAATATTTTATAAAAAACAGCCTGTCTCCAATAATCACCCCCATTTGGATTTTTATCATTGGGGCCTTTTAGTTTTTCGCGTGCATTTTCAATATTGCCCGTTTTATAGTCCACCACTACAACTTGCTTGCCATTAAATTCAACTTTATCAATGGCGCCTTTCAATGGAATATCATTTACAACTACATTGTTGATGCGGTATTCGGTAGTCACAACTTTATTCCATTCATTAATATATCTTTCGTAATATTTGATCAAGACAGTTTCTCCCAGTTCCATTTTGTCTTTGAATTCCTGTGCGGTAAATGCTTCTCGATGGCGATGCATATAGTAATTAAAATCCTGCACAAGTGTTTGTATGTCTGGAAATTCATTTTGTGCGGAATCCTGCATTTTTTTAAAAAACTTATTTAACGCGTCATGAATCGCTGAGCCAAAAGTGGTGGCTTCGGATTTTCCGGAAGGCACCCTAATTAAACTATTGTAATAAAAATGTAATGGGCATTTTAAATAGTTATTTAATGCTGTCACATTCATAGAAAACTTTTCCAATTTTGGTTGGATGAAATCTTCTTCCATTTGAGAAATTTCAGGCATCGGGGCTGACTGTAATCGCAGTAACTTATAGTTTGTTTTTACTATTGGATCTAGTTCTATTTTTTCAATTGCCGCCTCCTTGCCTTCCAATAATTCAATGATAAATTGACTTGGTTCTGCTTCCTTGCCGTCTCCTTTGTATTGGCTATAGGAAATATTTAAAAATTGTTTTGCTCTTGTGATGGCAACATAAAATAATCTTCTTAATTCTTCTTTATCATCGGTATGCTCCAAACTATTAATCACCGTGTCGGGTAAGGAATAGCCTGCAGAAGCGGTGCTCCGCTTTTTTTCCCAATAATGCGCATTTGTGCCAGCTAAAAAAACGTGTTTAAATTCCAATCCCTTACTACCATGTGTCGTTAATAAATTCACACCCGATTCATTGCCAGTGGTAATCGGGAGCGGTAGTCGTATATCTTCCCTGCGCATAAGTTTTAACATGTCCACTAGTGCCGTTAAGTTAAGGCTTGGGTGGCGATGAGTTTCCTCTTTTATAAAATCAAAAAAATGACTCACCATATCTAACTCAAAGCCCTTGTCCTTTCCAGTTAATACATTTTGAATAATACCAGTATTTTGTAAAATTTGCTCTACTAAATTTAATAAAGTTACATTGGCAACTTTGCTTATTAAATCTTCCAACACCTGCATTGCTTTCGCTACTTGGGTAATGCCGCCTTCATTAAATAAACTGGTTTGCGCGTCCTTGGTTTTATCCACCAATACTTTTCTGAAACTATTATTTGAATTATTGTATTTTAATTGGTTTGCCTCCACGGTTAATGTGGCAATGGTAATGGGAGAAATGCCCCACCATTTAAAATGTAAAATTTCAAATAATATATTCGCCCCTTCATTGGGTTGGTCCAACTCACAAGCGATATAGTCTAATATTTTTATGATTTGTTGAATCAATACCTGATCAAATAAATTAGCGCTTCGCTTGCTATATATTGGAATATTTCTTTGCTTTAAGAAATGTGTAATTTCTTCGCCATATTTATTTTCCTTATACAATACTGCAATATCCTTTGGCTCGGTACCCTGCGTGACCAATTGATTGATTTGTTCCGCAATCGCAATCATTTCTTCCTGCGGATCGTTGTAACAATAAATATGTGGCGGATTTTTTATTGCCTGATTAAGAGGCAATGCTGCTTTTAAATTTTTGGATAGCCCTTCCATTTTATTCACCAATCTTTCTTGGTTGTTATTAATAAGTAAAGTGGAGGCATCTAAAATGGGTTGGGTGCTGCGGTAATTGTTTTCTAATACAATGGTGACGATATCTTGCTCATATTGCTTTTGCGCGTGCATCATATTTTCAACATTGGCACCTTGGAATCTAAAAATACTCTGGTCGTCATCCCCCACCACAAATAAATTTGGCTGCTCCCAAAAATTAACCAACAATTCAATCAGTTGATTTTGTGTACCACTGGTATCCTGGTATTCATCAACTAGTATGTATAAATATTTCTCCTGGTATTGTACCAGAAAATTTTTATTTTCCTTAAATGCAGTTATGACCCAATTGATCATATCGTCAAAGTCATATCTGTTATGATCTTTCATCAGTTGTTGGTAAATATCAAAAGCGTTTACTGCAGCTTTTAATTTTTCCATCTTCTCTATTGCGGCATCCACCAATCCTTGTTTCAAATCACCCGCCTCAAATTGCTTATACTTTTTCTTATATACAAATTCATCTCTTGTAGGAATATCATTGATATATTGTTCTATTTGCTGGATTAAATAGGTGCTGGTCCAACCTTCTTTCTTGATGGCACTAAATAACCTGCTTAGGTTATTCATTTCATAGTAAACATCGCCACGGTATCTTTTTAATGGATTGTTTTTATCAAATTTGTCAATCAGTTTTTTTAGTAGTTCAATTTTCTCTAATTCTGAAATTGGATCCAAACTGGGCTTGTCAAATAAAGAAAGATTATCCTGTATGATATCATTACAAAAGGAATGGAAGGTGGAAATGTTCACTTTATATGCGCTGGCCCCAATAAAGCCCACCAATCTTTTGCGCATCGCAATAGCGCCCGCATCGGTATAAGTCAAACACAAAATATTTTCAGGTGCGGTGTCGGTTTCAATTAAAATTTTTCCAATACGTGCGCCTAAAATTTGCGTTTTACCCGTGCCAGGTCCTGCAATGACCATCACAGGGCCATCAATCGTATCCACCGCCAACTTTTGTTCGGCATTCAATGCGCCATAAACTTCCTCAAATGCTTTTTGTTGCTCGGCTTTACTAATCATAGGATAAAATTAATGGCTTTAAGGGGAATTATTGCAACAAAAACCTTTTTGCTTTGTTATACTTTTATGTCAAAAGTATATTCCATCCACACCGAGCAGTTTATTCCCATTTCTTTAGCAGAAGCTTGGGATTTTTTTAGTAGCCCAGCTAATTTAGCCAAAATCACCCCTGCAAAAATGGGGTTTAACATCATCAGCAAACACCATGGTTCAAAAATGTACCCAGGTCAAATTATTGAATACACGGTAAAACCAATTTTGGGTATCCCGTTATACTGGATGACTGAAATTACGCATGTAAAGGAAGGGGCATATTTTGTGGATGAGCAGCGTTTTGGTCCTTATACCATGTGGCATCATCAGCATCACTTTACCGCGGTCCCTGGGGGTGTAAAAATGGAAGATATTGTGCACTATAAAATTCCTTTGGGTTTTTTGGGAGATATTGCACAAGTGATTTTGGTCAAAAAGCAGTTGCAAGGTATTTTTGATTTTAGGTTTCAGGCAGTGGAGGCAAAATGGGGTAATTACAAGCCTTAGTAAAAATAAATGGGGTTATTTTCAAAATACTTACCCCGTTTGATGGTTTGTATGTTTAATTTTTATAAACTTTGTCTTCCAATTACTCATCTTCATGGCACAAACATCTGGCGGGCAACATGCACACAAACTTTCTATTGCAGGTTTAATCGTTACTTTAGGAATTATTTACGGCGATATCGGAACATCCCCATTGTATGTTTTTAAAACTATAGTTCATAATAAAATTATTACCGAGCAGTTGGTTTATGGTGCAATCTCCTGTGTTTTTTGGACCCTAACTTTACAAACCACTTTCAAATATGTATTGCTAACCCTACGCGCGGATAATAGGGGGGAGGGTGGAATTTTTTCATTATTCGCTTTAATTCGTCGCTATGTAAAATGGATATACATTCCTGCCATATTTGGTGCTGCATTGTTATTAGCAGAAGGAATGATAACACCTCCGCTTTCAGTGTCATCAGCTATTGAAGCTTTAAAAGATGTAAAAGGACTTGAAACTGTTTTCGTGCCTGGCAATAATTTAACGGTTGGAATTGTTTTTGCTATTATCTCACTTTTATTTTTCTTTCAAAGATTCGGCACCAAAATTGTAGGCTTTGCATTTGGACCCATCATGTTAGTTTGGTTTTCGATGATTTTTATTCTTGGACTTATCCCTGTTTTAGGGAATATCGCAATTTTAAAATCACTGAATCCTTATTATGCTTATGATTTACTTGCAAATTATCCACAAGGTTTTTGGTTGTTGGGAGCTGTGTTTTTGTGTACTACAGGGGCTGAAGCACTGTATAGTGATTTGGGACATTGCGGGCGTATCAACATACAAGTAAGTTGGATTTTTGTAAAAATCGCTTTGATATTTAGTTATATGGGTCAGGGTGTATGGCTTATGCAACATATGGGTCAGACCATTGGTGAAATGAACCCTTTTTATGAATTAATGCCGCATTGGTTTTTATTAATAGGTATTGGTATTGCCACTTTTGCAACTATTATTGCCAGTCAGGCTTTAATTAGCGGATCCTTTGCTTTAATCAATGAGGCTATTAGCATGAATTTTTGGCCAAGGGTGACAGTTAAATTTCCAACGGATCAAAAAGGACAAATCTATATTCCAAGTTTTAATTTATTGTTATGGTTTGGATGTGTTTCGATGCTATTCTTTTTTAGGGATAGTGAAAGTATGTTGAACGCTTATGGCTTTTCAGTTATTTTAACCATGATGATGACCACGGTTCTGATTAATTTTTATATGTTGAATGTAAAAAGATGGAGTCAATTACTTGTTGCAATTATTATTTTAATTTTTAGTACTGTAGAAATCTCCTTTTTTTTAGCAAATGTTATTAAAATTAAACATGCTTATATTACTTTAGGATTTTCAATAAGTATCATTTTTGTAATGCTGATATGGCATCGTGCACGAAAAATCACCAATCGTTATTTGGATTTTGTAAAGTTGAAAGATTATTTAGAACCTTTAGCTGACCTAAGTGCTGATAAGGATATGCCTAAATATGCAACACATTTGGTGTATTTAACCAAGGCAAATAATCATCGTGAAATTGAACATCGTATCATTGATTCTATTTTAAACCGCAAACCCAAACGTGCAGATATTTATTGGTTCTTGCACATTGATCGAACCGATTCGCCGTATGGTATGGAATATTCTATAAGTGAATTAGTAGACGACAAAGTGATGCGTGTTGATTTTAAATTAGGCTTTAGGATTCAACCACGGGTTAATTTGTGCTTTAAAAAAGTAATGCAGGAATTAAATGAATCTCAAGAATTAGGGATCTATAGTAAATATGAATCATTAAAGAGTAAGGATTTTCATACTGATATCACTTATGTAATTATAGAAAGTTTCTTCTCAATTGAAAACGAGTTAAGCTTTAAGGAGGATTTTATTATGGATGTGTATTTTAATATTAAACAATTAGCACAAAGTGATCAAAAAGCATTTGGTTTGGATAATGATATGACCGTGGTTGAACATGTGCCATTAATCATTAAAGCCAATGAGCAATCATTATTAAAAAGAGTATACGAGTAGTAATAAAGTTAAGGAAGTGCTACTAGTTTACTTAATTGATTTTGTTTACCAACTGCAACCAGCCAATACTTGTATTTATAATTTTTCATAATGCCCAATTCATTTAAATTAAGGGTTTGTGTTGGCGCATTAATAATTGTTTCCACGGTATAGTTGTCGTCTATTTTTTTCAAAATTGCATATTGTTTCACACCCGTCTTTTGCGAATTGCTAATGCTATATTCGTTGGTTGATTTTTTTTCAACTACAGGTGTAACCATTTCATATTGCACTAGCCATGGCATGGTAGGCAATAAAGCGGGCTTTTGATAATAATGTTGTTGTAAACTATCATTCCATCCATTGGCATTTGTTTTGAAGCTTTTACTGCTAAAGTAGATAGAGCCATTGGTGTTAGGGAGTGTTCGTACACGCTTAATTTGATAAGGAATTTCATTTTTATCTTTCCATCCTGCGTTACTTCCTGCACGGTATATACCGTGACCTATATATAAATTTTTACCATAACTATTTTTATCCCACCAATTAATGATTTCATCGTAGTCGGCTAAGGGATGACCATGCTCCCAATAAATTTGCGGTGTCACATAATCAATCCAGCCTTTTTCAAGCCACAATAATATATCGGCATACAAATCATCATAATTAGTTTGTCCTGCTTTGGTATTACTTCCTTTGGGATCCACGGACTTGTTTCTCCAAACACCAAATGGGCTAATGCCAAATTGCACGGATGGATTAGCACTGCGTATAGTGGCATTTAATTGTTTAATGATGGTATCACAATTACTACGTCTCCAATCCTCTTTATTCAATCCACGTTTATTGGTGATATAGGTTGCTTGATCAGGGAATTCCTTCCCTTCAACACGATATGGATAAAAATAGTCATCCATATGCACTGCATCAATATCATATCTTGAGACCAAGTCACGTACCACCCGATTGGTATGTTTCCAAACTTCAGGTAATCCTGGGTTAAAATATTTTTTATCACCATATTCTAAAAACCATTCTGGATGAATTTTTGTTATATGGCTCGGCGCTACACTTGATCTGTTGACATTAAATACCGCACGATACGGATTGATCCATGCATGAAATTCCATCCCACGATTATGCGTTTCTTGAATCATAAATGCCAATGGATCATAAAAGGGACTTGGTGGTAATCCTTGTTTTCCCATGAGGTATTCACTCCATGGCTCCAAAGTGGAAGGGTACATGGCATCGCCCGATGGTCGCACTTGCATCACAATCGCATTCATGCCATTTTTCTTATGCATATCTAATAAAGCAATAAATTCTCTTTTTTGATCTTCATTGCTAAGCCCTCTTTTACTTGGCCAATCTATATTTTCTACAGTGGCTACCCATACCCCCCTGAATTCAAAAACATTTTTATCTGAAATTTTTGGCTGTGCCTTGGCAAAAAGAAAAAATCCTATAAATAGGATACTTAGTATAATTCGCATACAAATTGTTTTATTAAATTTTAAGTTCCGAGCTTGCTCTTATTTTATCTAATAGTTGATTGATGGTTTGCGCCTCTTTTTCATCAACGCCCTTTAACACCGCATCAATCTGATTGTTAAATTGGTCTAATTTATCCACGAGTATCAATCCCTTTTTGGAAATAGTGATATCCACCAATCTTTTGTCTTTTAAGCAAGCATTTTTTTCAACCAAACCTTTCGCAATTAAGCGATCTACAATTCGGCTGGTATCACTCATCTTATCCAACATGCGTTCTCTTATTTTGAGGGTGCTTAATGGACACTCACTTCCGCGCAAAATTCTTAAAATATTATATTGTTGTTGGGTGATTTCTTCATTCGCTAAAATATGCACTATCTTTTCATTTAACCAATTGGCCGTATAAATGAGATTAATGCCCATTTTTTGAAATCCATTTCTGAAACAAGATTGTTGTATGTCTTTTTCAATCCCCATTCTTACATATAATTATTATAAATTATTAAAAAGTTTCTTTCCAAGTAACTCAAACAAAGGTAAGGCACATAATGCACCAATAGCGTCAGCCAACATATCTAAAACATCAAAGCCCCTACTAGGAACATAGTATTTTTGATAGTATTCCATACCAATGCCATACAGAATACAAATAATTAAGGCAATGGCTTTTGCCCGCGTCGTTTTATATCTGGTATCGGTCAACATTTCGAAATGGAAAAATAGAGATAAGGCCAAGCTCCCGAAAAGCCCCATATGCACTACTTTATCAGCATAGGGCAGGGCCATAATTTTCGAAATCCAACTTGTATGGTCAGTGAATTCATCCCCAGGCAAACTTAATAAAACAAATACAAGTACACATTCGACAATGATCCAGAATAAAGTTTTAGTTGAATGTGTCATGATCAAATTAATGCACCAATTGGCTATAAGCTTCACTGGTCAAAAGTTGCGCAACATCATCTGGATTCACCATGGTTACTTTCACCATCCATCCTGCACCATAAGGGTCAGTATTCACTAACTCAGGTTGTGCTGCTAATGCTGGATTAATTTCATTGATAGTTCCTGCAACCGGTAAAAATAAATCACTCACCGTTTTTACAGCTTCTACCGTTCCAAAAACCGCCTCAGCAGATAACATTTTACCTACGGTATTAATATCGATATATACAATATCACCAAGCTCGCCTTGCGCGAAATCAGTAATGCCAATAGTGGCAATATTACCTTCTACTTTAATCCATTCGTGGTCCTTGGTGTATCTTAAATCGGCTGGGAATTGCATATACTTATTTTTAATTGTTGCAAAGATTCATAAAAAACGCTAAAAAAACAATCTACTAGAAATTAATGTTACTAAAATATAATAAAATATGGTCTTTTAAAAACGCTTCCTGTTCCATTAAGTCCATCGTTGGCGTATTTTTTATTTGTTTAAAGTGGGGCCAACCCTCCTCATCCTTACCTTCATGTATATAATAACCACTCGGGGATAGGATGGTACAAATGGCTACATGCATCAGGTCCTGCTTTTGTTCCTTACTTATTTTTTCACGAATAAAGCCCGTTTCCTGTAATCCAATCAAAAAAAGAATGGCTTCCACATCTGGCTTTTTTCCAAATTTGTCCATCATTTTTTGCTCTAATGCCCACCACCTGGTCTGAAAATCGTCTGTGATTGATGCCATATTTTTCTTTTTTCAAATTATTTCCCAAAGGTAGGGGATATCTAGGCGTAGTACGTTGCTTTGATTATCTTTGAAAAAATATTGTTGACATGTTACAGGTAAATTTTTTACGCCAAAACCGAGAACTAGCTAAGGCCAAACTGGCTATTAAGCATTTTGGACAACCGGAATTGGTGGATACGGCGATTGCATTGGATGATGAAAGAAAGCAATTACAGGCATCTTTTGATGATACACAATCTAAGGTGAATGCAGCTTCCAAGGAAATTGGTGGATTAATGGCCAAAGGGGAAAAAGACAAAGCGGAAGCGCTTAAAAATGAGGTTGCAGAATGGAAAAAGCAATTAGATCCCTTAAAGGTGAAAATGTCCGAGGTGGAAACAAGTTTACATAATACCATGGTACAATTTCCAAATTTACCCCATGATATTGTGCCACTCGGTAAATCACCCGAAGAAAATGTATTGGTGAAAGAAGCGGGAGCCAAACCTAATTTACATAAGGATGCCGTTCCGCATTGGGATTTAATCAAAAAATATAACTTGGTTGACTTTGAAACGGGGGCGAAAATTACAGGAAGTGGTTTCCCTTTATATATTGGCAAGGGTGCGAAATTTCAAAGAGTTTTGGCGCAGTATTTTTTAGATTTTAATACTGCTGCTGGTTATACGGAATATTTACCTCCTTTTATGGTGAACGAGGCTTCGGCTTTTGCGACAGGTCAATTGCCAGATAAGGAAGGACAGATGTATCACGCGACTGCAGATAATTTTTATTTAATTCCTACGGCGGAAGTTCCCGTAACGAATATTTTTAGAGATACCATTTTAAAAGAATCAGATTTGCCTATAAAAATGACCGCTTATTCTCCTTGTTTTAGAAGAGAGGCTGGAAGTTTTGGAAAAGAGGTAAGGGGTTTAAATCGGGTTCATCAATTTGAAAAAGTAGAAATCATTCAAATTGTACCACCTGAAAAAAGCGATGATATTTTAAATGAGATGGTCACCCACGTTGAAAATTTATTAGTTAGTTTGGGCTTACCTTATCGCATATTAAAACTTTGCGGGGGTGATATGGGATTTGCTTCTGCAATTACCTATGATTTTGAAGTGTATAGTGCTGCGCAACAAATGTGGTTGGAAGTAAGTAGCGTTTCCAACTTCCAAGCGTATCAAACTTATCGCATGAAATGCAGATATAAAGATGCAGAAGGTAAAACACAGTTTACACATTCATTAAATGGTAGTTCATTGGCCTTGCCAAGAATTTTTGCTGCTATTGTTGAAAATTATCAAACGGAATCAGGCATTGCATTACCTAAAGTGTTGCAATCTTATTTTGGCGCTGAAAATTTAGTATAAATTTATTGTGTCGTACTAATTAAATGATATGGTTTTATAAATTAAAGCCCGCCCCGAATTTTCGGGGCGGGCTTTTTCGGTGTAAAAATTATTTAATGTTCAACTAAATGAAGCAGCTAAATTTTTAAGGATTTAAAAATTGCTAAATCGTAATCCGATGGTGTAAGGATGAAATTCAATTCTGCTAAAACCTTTTTCAAACAAATTCGTTAGGCCATAAGATCCGTACAATCTGATTCCGCCAACCCCTAACTCTCCAATGGTCGCAAATCGCCAGTTATTTAAATTAAAATTACCATCATATTTCTGCTTACCTCTTTCGCTACTTTTTTGTTTATTTCTAGCATCTACAAGGTATCCGGCGCTCATACCCGCACTCATATAAAAACTTTTATTCCTTTTTGGATCTGATTTAAAATTGAGTTGAAATGGAACTGTTAGGTATTTGGCAAATAATTTATTTTTAGAAAAAGATATATTATCTAAAATCATTTTATTGGGAAGGTCATTTCTGAAACTGACTGGTTGTTCTAATCTGAAATTAAACATTTCAAATCCGACACCATATTTTAAATTTAATTTGTTTTTATATAAGCTTACTTTTTGTTGTACAATCCATAAATTAAAATTACTTGACTTGCCGTTATTTAATTTTAAATTATCGGCGCCGATGCCTGAAGGGGGCATAATGCCGGAAGGGGCTTGTAAATAATATATTATGGGTGATTTGTCCTGAAAATTTGCGTAACCCAAATCAAAGGAGAACCAATTGGTACTTACATTTTTTGCTGGTTTGGGTGATTTGTATATTTTAACACCATCTATATTGCCTTTCACCCAACCTTTATTAATGCGTGTATGGCTATTTTCATCAATTACTAATTTATTGCGTCCTAATTGCAAGGTGTCCGCATTGGCTGCGATAATGGGTGTTTGGTTTTTGTAATATGTTTTTGTATTGTTACCGGCCCCCTTAACGATAATGATATTGCCGATGGTAATGGTATCTGCGGAAAAAGTAGTATTTATAATGTTTATTCTATCCGATGATATGATAATAGTATCAGCTTTTAAAGGGTTTTTATTGACACTACTATCCGCTTGTGCGTTTACGATACCATAACTCATCATCAATACCAAGAGCAACTTTACTTTTTTCATTTTATTTATATTTATCATTTTCGGGTTTGTTTCTTTTAAATAGGGTGGTAATTTTTCGACTCAGCTCTCTGAATTTTGCACCATCAATTTCTAGGTTGGCAATATTAATGCTACGCTCCTCCTCATCTGTATCAATATTGCTGTATTGCACCTGGATTGGTGTATTTGCTTCAATATTATTTTTCGCTTCTTCATTTACATTTGAAATGCTTGTTGGGCGTATTTCCTTAGTTAACGTAATTGATTCATCAATCGTTTTCGTATTTATATCTTCTTTAGCTAACAATGCAATTTCTATATCATTATTAGGTGCATCAATATTTTTATTATTTAATGAGTTTAATTTGCTGTTTGCGTTTTCATTTTGGGCTTGCGCACTTGTATACACGATTGGCAGTAATGTTTCTTTTCTTATCTTATTTACAGCGATTGCACTTTTTGTATCGTTTATGTCAGTGCCATTAGCTCTTTCGATCACTGCTGCCTTATTTAATTCAGTTTTCACTCCATTATTATTGGTAAAGGATAGTGCCGCTTGCTTATTTCGCGTATTAAATAGGCTGAGCCCAATCACCACAAGCAATATTGCCGCAACCGATACCCATCTTTTAAATGTGGCGGTAGCCCACAAAGGCTTTATCTGTGCTGATTTTTTATATAGGCTATTTTTAAAATTTGGAGCTATCTCTATGGTTGTGGGCGGAGTAATAAAAGCTCCCTGCCATTGCTTTACAGTAGATTGCAAAGAAGTGATTGCGTACAATTTATTTTCAAAACTTGCTTTTTCTTCATTCGTCATTTCATTTTCCAAATAAGCAATGCACTGTTCATCCTGTTCGCTCAATTTGTATAATGAAAATTTATTTTCATAAATGAGGGTAGCTGGACTGATCTTAAGTTCTTGTAATGTCTCCAACTTATTTGCATAATTTGGATATTTTATGATAAAGTCTTTGACCGCTGCCCTTTCTTCAATGGAAAGTTCATTATCTATATACATCAAAAAATAATGCTCGTAATTATGTTGGTTAATTTCCATAGTTACGCATTTACTTTTTCGAGTTCCAATAATTTGGTCTTTAAAAATAACCGAGCACGATGCAAATACACTTTCACCTGACTTTCGGACAAATTCATAATTTCTCCAATTTCTTGATAGGAGTAGCCTTCATAATCTTTTAACAACACCAAACTTTTTTGTGTAGGGTTGAGTAAATTAACGGCGCTTAATAAATTTTGCTTTAATTCGGAACTGGTTTGGTGCGTGACCTGATCCACTTCCATAAACTCGTTCGTGGTAGGTTTTTTATTTTCTTTTCGAATCACATCAATCATTTGATGATAGGCGACCGTAAACAAATAGGACTTGGCTTTGAGTGGGGTTACACGTTCTCGGTTTACCCATAGTTTTTCATAGGCAGATTGCACAATATCTTCTGCATCTTGGGTACTTCTGATATTTTTTACAATAAAGCGGTACACTCCATTGGAATGTTCCTCTACACAATTATTGTAATCCTGTTCAGTCATGATGGGGCATTGAGCGTTATAATCCTATAACGAACTCCTAGTAAAAAAGTTACATTAATGTAGATCCAAACTTTAATAATCAATTACCTGCTCCATGATACCAGCAGGTAATTCACGCCATTCGTATTGTTGGTTTCTTAATTGTGGCTCAAACCCAGCTTCGGCAATGGCTTCCTGTATGGATTTGTAAGTAAAGCGGTGGGGTGCACCTGCGGCACTTACTACATTTTCTTCCAACATGATGCTACCAAAATCGTTGGCACCTGCTTCCAAACAAACCTGCGCAGTGGCCTTACCCACAGTTAACCAACTTGCTTGAATATTTTTGATATTAGGCAGCATAATTCTACTTATGGCAATCATGCGGATATACTCTTCCGTCGTGGTTAAATTATGTACCCCTCTTATTTTGGTAAGTAAGGTATCTACATCCTGGAAGGTCCAAGGAATAAATGCTAAAAATCCTTTTGCATTGGCTGGTTTTTTATCCTGCACTTCTCTTATACGAACCAAATGAATAAATCTTTCTTCTAAGGTTTCAACATGGCCAAACATCATGGTAGCACTCGAAGTAATATTTAATTGGTGTGCTGCAGCCATCACATCTAACCATTCATCTGCACCACATTTGCCATTCGATACTAATTTACGAACACGATCCACTAAAATTTCAGCCCCTGCACCTGGGAGTGAATCCATACCAGCTGCGACCAAGGCTTTTAAAACATCGGTATGACTCATTTTTTCCAGTTTTGCAATATGTGCAATTTCTGGGGGTCCTAAAGTGTGTAATTTAATCGTTGGGAATTCAGCTTTTATTTGACTAAATATTCCGGTATAAAAAGACAATCCTAATTCTGGATGATGTCCTCCTTGTAATAATAGTTGGTCTCCGCCCCAAGCAAGTGTTTCTTTAATTTTTACACGATAGGTATCCATGTCAGTAATGTATGCTTCTACATGTCCTGGGATTCTATAAAAATTACAAAACTTACAATTCGCGATACAAACATTGGTGGTATTTAAATTACGATCAATTTGCCAAGTTACTTTTCCATGAGGCACCTGCTTTTTTCTTAATTCATTTGCAATATGACTTAGTTCATTTAGCGGTGCATTTTCAAATAAAAACATACCTTCTTCCTTTGTCAAATGTTCAAAGTTTAAGGCGCGTTGGTAAAGTGTTTCTAAGTTCATATCCATTCTATTAATGAGCTACAAAGTTACAGTATAAAATAAACGGGTTGTAGTAAAACCCCATTTTTTCCCTTTTTATTGTCTTCTTGTTCAACAAAACGGGTTATAAAATTTAAAATACAGGAATGCGTATTAGAAAAGGAACTATTGTACTTATTAAGTAATTTCGTACTCTTTATGATACAATTTGACAAATTTGAACTAGACAATGGCCTAAAAGTTATTGTTCATCAGGATACCAGCACGCCCATGGCGGTGGTGAATGTGCTTTACAATGTGGGTGCAAAAGACGAGGACCCGCAAAAAACAGGTTTTGCCCATTTATTTGAGCATCTGATGTTTGGTGGAAGTATTCATATTCCCATCTACGATGAGCCTTTGCAAAGAGCAGGAGGTGAAAACAATGCCTATACCACCAATGATTTAACCAATTATTATTGTCAAATTCCGGCTGAAAATATTGAAACAGCTTTTTGGTTGGAAAGTGATCGTATGTTGTCACTTGCCTTTAGCGAAAAAAGTTTGGAAGTGCAACGTAAGGTAGTGTGTGAGGAATTTAAAGAACATTACATCAATAAACCGTATGGCGATGCTTGGCATAAAATGCGTACGCTTGCCTATACGAATCATCCTTATCGCTGGATGACCATTGGCGCCTCGTTGGAACATGTGGAACAAGCAAAAATGCAAGATGTAAAAGATTTCTTTTTTAAATTTTATCGTCCCAACAACGCTATATTAGTAGTCACTGGAAATGTGACCACAGAACAAGTAAAACAATTGGCTGAAAAATGGTTTGGCCCAATCGCTGCTGGGGCTCCTTATGAAAGAAACTTGCCAATGGAACCAGTGCAACATAAAAGCAGATTCCAAGATGTGCGTGCAGATGTACCCTTAGATATGTTAATGATGACCTGGCATATGGGCGGACGTTTGGATGAAAATTATCACGCAACTGATTTAATGACTGATGTGATTGGTGGCGGTGCCACTTCAAGATTATATGAGCAATTAATAAAAGTGAAACAAATATTTTCTTCTATAGATTGTTATCATTTTGGCACCATTGATCCAGGCTTAGTGGTTATTGAAGGAAAGTTGGTCAAAGGAATTACCATGTCGGTTGCAGAAAAAGCGGTGTTAGATGAAATTGAATTAATTAAAAACACGATGATGCCGACCCATGAAGTTCAAAAAGTAATTAACAAAACCGAAAGTTTAATTTGTTTTGAAGATATGAGCATCATGAATAGGGCGCATAGTTTGGCTTATTATGAATTATTAGGAGATGCGAATTTGATGAATCAGGAATTGGAGAAATACCAAAAAGTAACGCCTGAATTAATACAACAAACAGCACAACAAATTTTCCAAGATACCAATCGCAACACTTTATATTATTATAGTAAATCATAAAATCATGGCATTAGATCGACAAATGGCTCCTGTAATTAAAGATGCTATTGATTTTGACATTAAGTTAAAACCCTACCAGCACTTTGTTTTAGACAACCAAGTAGAAGTATATACTTATGAAGGGGGCGCAGAACCAGTGATGCTCATGGATATGGTATTTTTTGCTGGAAACTCCTATGAGGATAAAAACTGGGTAGCAGCTGCTACTAATTTTTTATTAAAAAATGGGACAACGAAAAAAAGTGCATTTGAAATTAATGAAGCGTTTGAATTTTATGGCGCGCATTTAAGTAGAAACTGTTACAATGAAACGGCAACTATTGCTTTACATTGTTTGACGAAATATTTTAAGGAAGTGATTCCTGTAGTTAGTGAATTAATTTCAGAGGCCAATTTTCCTGAAAAAGAATTACAAATATATCAGCAAAATTTAATTCAACGATTATCACTTAATTTAAAGAAGAGTGATTTTATCGCGAATCGTTTTATTGATGAATATTTATTTGGCATTGATCATCCTTATGGTAAATATGCAATGCAGGAGGATTATAAAAATGTTACTTTAGCCGATTTGACTGCTTTTTATGATACTTATTATAAGCATGGTAAGTGTATTATTTTTATGGCAGGCAAATTCCCAAGCGATATGCAGGAACTATTAAACAAGCATATTGGTCAGTTGCCATTAAATAAAAAGGTAATTGCCAATGTTACACATCCTATTGTTTCCGCTGCACAAAAGCAGTACAGTGTGGTGAATGATGCATCATCGGTACAAGGATCTATTCGTATTGCACGACATTTTCCTAATCGCCATCATCCAGATTTTGCACCAACACAGGTGTTGAATAATATTTTTGGCGGATTTTTTGGCTCTCGTTTAATGCGTAATATTAGAGAAGATAAGGGCTATACCTATGGCATACATAGTTATATACAGAATCATGTGCAACAATGCGCTTGGATGATAAGTACGGATGCAGGTAAAGATGTTTGCAAACCAACGATGGAAGAAGTGTATAAGGAGATGAAAATTTTAAGAGAAGAATTAGTAAGTGAAGATGAATTAAAGTTGGTTAAAAATTATGTATTGGGTGGATTGTTGGGTGATTTGGATGGTCCCTTTCAAATTATTGCTAGATGGAAAACCTATATCTTAAATGATTTAACCGATGCCTATTTTTATAATACCATTGATGTTGTCAAATCAATACAGCCAGAACAACTAAAAACCTTGGCGGAACAATACCTAAAACCGGAGGATTTTTATGAATTAGTGGTGTATTAATCTACCATTTATCATTTTTTAGGAACGCTTAACCATTTTATTATTTTGTAATAACTTGATTATCAAATATTTGAAATTTTAATTTGATTTATTATAGTACTATGTATTGCATAGTACTATAAATTCGTATAGTTTTGTGCTTCAAACAGAAAGTTATGGATATTCAAAACACACAAAGTCAAATGCGCAAGGGCGTTTTGGAGTTTTGCATATTGTCCATCATTCAACAAGGCGAGGTTTATCCGAGTGATATTGTTGAGAAAATGAAACAGGCCAATTTGCATATACTTGAAGGCACCTTGTACCCATTATTGACGCGTTTAAAAAATGCAGGGTTATTAAATTATCGTTGGGTGGAAAGTGTCACTGGTCCGCCAAGAAAATATTTTGTGATGACTGAGGACGGCAAAGCTGCATTTGCTATTTTATTAAATGCCTGGAATGAAATGACAGGTTCCGTGCAAGCACTCATTCAAAAAAACGACACTATTACTTCATCGGAACCTAACTAAGTTTCTTAAATTATAATACTATGAACAAAGTTATCAATATCAATTTTCAAGGTCGTATACTTCCAATTGAGGAGTTGGCCTATGATCTATTAAAACAATACATCGACAGTTTGCGTACTTATTTTGTAAACGAAGAAGGATGCGATGAAATCATTAACGATATCGAATGCAGAATTGCAGAATTATGCGATGAGCGTTTAAAAAAGGGAACCCCTTGCATTACGCAAGAGGATATGAATTTAATTATTACTAGTATTGGTCGCCCTGCTGATTTTGAAGCACAGGATGGTTTTGAAAAGTCAACTGCTTCTAGTGCGAATAGTGCAAACGATGGTCGCCAACAAAATGGAAATCAAAATACCAATAATAATACGAACTCAAATTTTTATAGAAATGGCAATATTCCTAAAAGATTATATCGCGATGAGCAAAACAAAGTATTGGGCGGTGTTTGTAGTGGTATTGCGAATTACTTTGTCATAGAGCCTTGGATAGTGCGGATTCTATGGTTGTTTTTAATTGGCTTAAATATACTGGTCTATATAATTTTATGGATTGCAGTGCCCAGTTCTTCCGTAAAAGAAGTAGGGGGTGTTCGTAAGCGTTTATTTAGAGATATTGATAATAAAATTATAGGGGGCGTTTGCGCTGGCCTATCTAAATATTTTGGATTAAGGGTAGGTATTATCCGCGTATTATTTTTGATTCCGTTTATACGTTTCATTATCAATTTTAGACATATCCATTTATTTCAATTTTGGGATTTTCCTGATTTTCCAAATTTCTTAGATATTACATTTAGTCCTGGCGCCGTATTTATATATATTGTTTTATGGTTGGTATTGCCAGAAGCTAAGACCAGTGCGGATAAATTAGAGATGGTGGGTGAAAAAGTGGATTTGAATAGTATTAAAAACACCATTCAAAATGATATGGAAGGATTTAGTAAACGCGCACAAAATTGGGGAAGTCAATTTTCTAAAAAATCAAGAACAGAAAGTGGAGAACAGAAAGCCGAGGATCGGAATGAAGATCGCGATGAGCAAAGCAATGGAGCTCATGAAAATTCTTCCAATATGACTTATAGAGAAAACAAAGGCTGTCTTCATTTTATAAGTAGGGCCATCACAATTGCGATTAAAGTTTTTGTTTATTTTGTTTTAGCGATTGTAGGTATTTCATTATTTGCAGCATTGTTTGGGATTGGCGCTGCAGTAACAGCAGTATATCCTTTAAAAAAGTTTGTATTGGAAGATGGTGCGCAAAGTTGGTCAGCTTTTGGAACAATTGTATTGTTTATCTGGGTACCTATTGTGGGTATTGTAACAGCAATTATTCGAAAAATTGCAGGATTTAAGAAGACCAATGTTTGGATAAGATCGAGCTTTTGGGCCTTATGGATTGTTGGATGGGTAATGCTATTTTATTTTGGAAGTAGCGTAGGGAACAGCTTTGCCAAACATAATAAACCGGTTGAACAAGCTATTGCTTTAACCAATCCAAGAATTAATTATTTAGAAGTCACGGCTACCCCTAAAATGAAATACTATGAAGATAATTGGTTTAAAATTTCAGAATTCGTTGACTACGGGGATGAGGACACTATTTTTGTAAGAAATCTTAGGATTAGAATTGTGCAATCCACCACAGATAGTTTTCAAGTGAAAGTGGTGAAATTAAGCAATGGTAAAACAGTAGCTGAAGCCAATAACTTAGCAAATAAAATTAATTTTGACCTTACGCAACAGGACAGTATCCTTTATCTAGACAAAGGGATCGGCATCAATGCAAAAGATAAATACAGAAACCAACATGCTATTATGACCATAGCGGTACCCATTGGTAAGCGAATAAAAATTTCGAATAAAGGCTGGTCTCAAACCAATATTAATATTAACCATCGTGGCATGCGTACTGAAACCATTGACCGAATCAGCTCAGATGATGACTGGTATAACGAATGGGATAATGAATCTTTCAGTTATGATCGTGGTGTAACTTATTTAATGACTAGCACAGGATTAGAAAAAATTGGGCGAGCAGACATTGAAGACAAAGAAGAGGATAAAGTTGAAATGTCAGATATTGAAAATCAATTAAACGAATTAAAATTAGAGCGAGAGCGACTAGAAGGGGATTTAAAAAAGTCAAGAGAACAAAAGATAAAAGAGTTGGAAAAAATAGATCGCGCTTTAGAAAAAAAGTCGGCTGACAAGAAGGAAAATAAAGGGTTAACGAATAATACATCGCTGCTTCCTGATTTGAATAAAGTAAATAAAGTGGCGTCCAAGCTTGCAGAAATGCAATCAGTCTTTGACCGCTTTCATTATTAAGCCAATAAAAACAGGGCAAGCGGTATTGTATAATTGAATGGTTAATGATTACCTGTATTGAATATAAACACCTCACTTAAAAGTGGGGTGTTTTTTTGTTATATTTGTCGAAATTAAATTCAAATGAGCGAAATTTTAAACACCCCATTTACCCAAAAACACATTGCATTAGGCGCTAAAATGGCCCCATTTGCTGGATACAATATGCCCATTAGTTATACAGGTATTAATGATGAGCATGTTGCGGTACGTAATGCTGCTGGTGTTTTTGATGTTAGTCATATGGGGGAGTTTATCTTAAGGGGAGCGGATGCACTGGATTTAATTCAAAGGGTAACTAGTAACGACGCATCTGTTTTGGAAGATGGCAAAGCACAATACAGTTGCTTACCAAATGCAACAGGCGGTATCGTGGATGATTTATTAGTATACTGTGTTGAAAAAAACAAAGTATATATGTTAGTTGTGAATGCATCTAACATTGAAAAAGATTGGAATTGGATTGTGCAACATAATACGAAGGGCGTTGAGATGCATAATATTAGTCCTAAAACTGCTTTGTTAGCAGTGCAAGGTCCTAAGGCAGCGCAAATTGTTCAAAAGCTTACTTCGATGGATGTATTAAGTATGCCTTATTATAGTTTTGCCAAAGGGGAATTATTGGGCATTGATAATGTATTAATTAGCGCAACAGGATATACAGGGGCTGGCGGTGTTGAAATTTATTTTGAAGATTTGAATGATCATGCCAATAAAATTTGGGACGCATTATTTGAAGCAGGCGCTGAATTTGGCATCAAACCCATTGGCTTAGGCGCGCGTGATACTTTGCGTTTAGAAATGGGATTTTGTTTGTATGGCAATGATATTGATGATACGACCAGTCCTTTAGAAGCAGGCTTGGGTTGGATTACAAAGTTTACAAAGCCATTTACAAATTCAGTGGCATTGGCGGAACAAAAGGCAAATGGCGTCAATAAAAAATTAGTGGGTTTTGAAATGATTGACCGTGGTATACCTCGTCATTACTATATTATAAAAGATGCATCAGGGAATGAGATTGGTTCCGTTACTTCTGGAACACAAGCCCCAAGTTTGGGAAAAGGAATTGGGCTTGGTTATGTACAATCTTCTTTTGCAAAAGTGGATACTGAAATTTATATTGACATTCGTAACACTTTGGTAAAAGCGAAAGTGGTGAAGTTTCCTTTTAAATAATCCATTTGTTTAATTTAGGTGTTGGTTTATTTGTACCTATTTTTTATGGTGTAAATACATGATTTATATGTTGCTTGTTATTGCATTTTTGCTTCTTAACAAAACATCATGTATTATGAAAGCAATTAAAAATCGAGTTCAATTAATGGGCTATTTGGGTGCAGATCCTGAAATTAAAATTTTTGAAGAAACAAAAAAGTTGGCAAATATCCGGCTCGCAGTCAATGATCGTTATAAAAATGCCAAAGGGGAGTGGGTGGATGAAACCCAGTGGTTTAACTTGGTCGCCTGGTCCAAGCTTGCAGTGTATGCTGAAAAATATTTAGTCAAAGGAATTGAAGTTGCTGTTGAAGGACGACTTATCAATAAATCTTATACAGACAAAAATTTAGTCAAACGATTCAGTACCGATATTCATCTTTCTGAAATATTAATTTTAACTAAGAAAAAAGAGCTTGTATAAGCCTCTCCCATTTTGTATATTTGTGGTGTTATGACGAATAAGAATATAAAACCCAATTTACATACCGTATTAACTCCTCAGTTGCTTGATTTGTATGAAATTAAAGATAGCATTGTTGTCATCATAGATGTATTTAGGGCAACTTCAACAATGGCTACGGCCTTATTTAATGGTGCAAGAAAAATCATTCCAGTGGATTCCCCCGAATTATGCATTGAAATGGGAAAGCAAACTGGTGGAGTTACTGCAGGGGAGCGGGATGGTAAAATCATTCCAGGTTTGTCCTATGGAAATTCTCCTTCTGAATATCCAAGATCATTTATTGAAAATAAAGTTTTAGTGATTACGACAACCAATGGCACTAAGCTTTTACATATGGCATTAAAGCAAGGGGCAAAAGATATTATCACCGGATCCTTTCCTAATTTTTCCGCAGTGGCTGATTATTTAGTACAACAAGGGGCACCCGTGATTTTAGGTTGTTCGGGTTGGAAAAACAGGTTTAATATTGAGGATACCCTTTTTGCAGGGGCAATCATTGAACAAATAAAGGATCATTTTACGATACATTGTGACAGCAGTTTTATGGCTAATCAATTGTACAACCAACACAAGGATGATTTAACGCAGTATATTAAGACCACTACACATTGGCACCGTTTGGCTGCTTATGGGTTGGAGGCCGACATGTTGTATTGTATTTCCAAGGATACCGCCCCTTCCTTGCCTATTTATAAAGACGGCGCCTTAGTGAATGCGCTATAAATAGCTCATATTCAGCTATTTTATGAAATTGGGTGATGAATTTAGCTAGCAAAACCGTAAATTTGCAGATTGCCCTTTTTGAAGGGTTATTTGTATCATTATGGCATTACCCTATTTAGTTAAACACATTTATAGTTACGGTACCGAAGAGGTAATTCGTAGAGGCAAAAAGATTTTTGCTTTGAAGAACATCGAATTGGTCAAATTTGATCCTTTAATTGGAAGTATCCATTGCAGGGTAAAAGATGATGGCTATAGTACCTATTATAAGGTAACCATTGAGAATTTTAAAAATCCCAACACGCTATCCTTAAGATGTGGATGTCCTTATAATTTATCTGAAGTTTGTAGACATAAAGCAGCTGCTTTATTCCAAATACAAGACATGTTGGATAAAAACTTGTTGGATTATAAGCCTGCTGCCTATAAAACAACACATACCCAACTTCGTGCAAAAATTTTGGATCTTAAAACCATTCGAATGCTTTGTTCAAAGCCGACTTTTGAAAAAGCAGAAGTTACTTTAAAATCCATTCGACCACATATTATTTCGAGTGAAAATGAACGCGTAGTTGCTGAAATGGATATCGCTGGCAAAACACATTTGATGATTATTCAAAAAAATGAAGAACGTTTTTTTGATACCTCTTGTGATTGCTTGTCAGAGACGGAGTATCCATTATGTGTGCATAAAACTGTGCTGCTATTACAGTTGTTTCAATTGAAAGGGGCTGATTATTTTGAAACCATACGTAATTGGGATCGTGAAAAAAATAAGCTATTGGCTTTGTATGGCTATAGCTTGGAGGATGATACCAGAGATAAATTTGAATTTATTTATCATGATGGAAAACCGTTTTTGAAAGTATTGGATCCCAATATTAAAAAAATTAATGAGGAACCAAGTCGCGTAACCTTTAAGCGACCACTAGGAAATGATTGGGATATTGAAGAATTAGAAAATCCCAAAGAGGCGCCGCAAAAAACCATTGAGCGATTAGGGCTTGTGATGCAACATCATCCTACGGAATATCCTTTTATTCATTTCAATGTCATTAAGGGAGAAGTAAATGAACAAGGCACTTCCTATGTGGGTAAGGTAGAAAAATTAGATATTGCAAAGTTTGTCATTCCAGATGAAATTAAAGAGGAAGATAAGTTGTTGTTACAGTTGGTACGTAAATTACAAACAGCGGAGTTAACAAAGTATATCAATAAAAACTCACCCTTTGGCGGTATTTGGGATACTGTCATTAATGCAGATGAATCCAGTTTGTCTGAGGATACCAAGGGGCATATTCAAGAATATCTACATCCTAAAATTGAAAAATTGTGGAAGGATTTATCGGAACATCCTTTTAGCTTTTTTATTCCGCATAATAAACCCTTTACCACCGCTAACTTGCAAAAAGCTGAATTAGTTTTTGCGAATATTCAGCCAGGATTTAAAGTGGAGAAGGAGGCGGATCGCTATTTGGTATATGCGCATGTGAATTTACCGGATGGAATAATTCCTGTGGAAGAAAATCATGCAAAATCGCACTTTATCTTTCAGTATCACCACCAATTTTTTTGTTGGAAATCAAAGGACGATGTGAATTGGGTGGAACAATTTTTACCTTCAGGCTGTCATGAAATAACACTTGAAGCATGGCCTAGTTATTTACAAAATACCTTGTTGCCTTTGTCCAAACAATATAAGGTAGAATTAGGCAATGTGGCGCAAGTTAAATTAAGGGGCGTGAAGCCTTCCTTGCAAATTTTCCTAAAAGAGGATACGCAGTTTTTACATTTTGAACCTTTGTTTGTTTATAATGATATTATTGTCCACAAAGAAGATGGTCCTTCGGTGATCCAACAAGTAGGGGATAAAATTGTCATACTTGAAAGAGACTTAGCTGCAGAGCGAACTTTAATGAATGATATTGAACAATTGCATTCTGGGTTTGTACGATTTAATCAAGGCAATGTATTGTCTCTTAAAGGCGCGGAAGTTTTAAAAAATAATTGGTTTTTCCTTTTCATAGATACTTTAAGAGAAAAACAAATACCGATATTTGGTACGGAAACTTTAAAGCAATTTAAATTTAACTCTGCCAAGCCTTCTACCAGATTATATATTAGTAGCAATACCGATTGGTTTGATGCTAAGGTTGAAATTTCCTTTGGTGATCAAAAAGTAAGCGTACAGGATATTAAAAATATGCTTGCCAATAAGCAACAGTTTGTTCCTTTAAAAGATGGTAGTTTAGGTTTGTTGCCAGAGAAATGGTTAAATAAATATTCTTTACTATTTAAAGTAGGTGAAGGAAAAACAGATAATCTTAAATTAAGCAAGTATCATTTTTCAATACTTGATGAATTATACCAACAAAGAGATGAGGAAGAATTAATATTCCAGTTAGAAGGGAAGTATGAAAAAATCAGGGAACGTTATGCGATTACTGATATTGCGCCACCAGCGCATTTGTCACCTATCTTACGCCCTTATCAAGTGAGTGGATTTCAATGGTTAAATTATTTGCATGATGTACAATGGGGTGGTATTTTGGCAGATGATATGGGTTTGGGAAAAACAATTCAAACCTTATCTTTCTTGCAGCACTTGAAAGAAAAAAATGGCAAACTAGTGGCCTTAGTGGTTTGTCCAACCACGTTATTGTACAACTGGCAAAATGAATTAAAAAAGTTTACGCCTACTTTAACCTATCAAATACACCATGGTGGAACGCGTAGTCGTAAACAAGTAGTGAAGGAGGAAATTGAAGTGATCATTACGACCTACGGTACCTTGAGAAGTGATATTAAAATGTTTGTGGAGGTTGATTTTGATTATGTGATTTTAGATGAAAGTCAAGCGATTAAAAATCCTTCTAGTAAAGTAACAAAAGCAGCTTGCTTGTTAAAGGCGAAAAATAAATTGTGTTTGAGTGGTACGCCATTACAAAACAACACTTTTGATATTTATGCGCAAATGAATTTCTTAAATCCAGGTATGTTGGGTTCGATTGAATACTTTAAGCATAATTTTTCGATGCCAATTGATAAATTTGATGAGAAGGAACAAAAAGAACATTTAAGAAAATCGGTTTTCCCATTCATATTAAGACGTACCAAGGAGCAGGTGGCAAAGGATTTGCCAGAAAAACAAGAAATGGTATTGTATTGTGAGATGGGGGATGAACAAAGAAAAATTTATGAAGCCTATCGTAACGATTATAGAGACAAATTGATAGGCATGGTGGAAGAAAAAGGAATTCAAAAATCACAACTATCTATTTTGCAAGGTTTAATGAAACTCCGTCAAATTTGTGATAGCCCTGCTAT